>JAFZOA010000754.1 GCA_017550775.1 Ruminiclostridium sp.
CGCAGACTATCTGCTCCGAGAACGGGTCGGCTTCCGACGCATTTTTCAGGAACATCAGCTCCCGTTCGCGGTCACCCCTCTCGCGGCACATCTCCGCCGCCATGACCGAGGCGTTCACAAAGCACCGGTCGTAGTATTCCTTAAGTTCCTGTGAGCTGCGGCTGTCGGCCGCGCCGAGGTAACGTCCCCAGTAGCTCTCCAGCACCGCCTCGTGCTTTGCGAGCCTGTTTCTGTCGCCGGTCTCCAGCGCCTCGCAGACTTCTATGATATCTCTGTCGTCCTCTGTTATCATCGACATATCGAGGGTGTAGCACTTGTTCTTGTAGATGATGACGTTCTCCAGCCCGTATGCCGCAAGCTCACGCCTGAGCCCGTATATGATGTTGTGCAGCATAGCTACCGCGTTGGCGGGGATATCCCCGCTCCAGAGCATATTCAGCAGCTCCTCGCGCTGAATGGGCTTCCCCGCTCTTTCCAGCATATAGGCGATAAGCTCGATGCTCTTGCGGCTCTTGCACTGTATCTCGGTGCCGTCCACGGAGAGCCGCAGCGTACCGAAGCGGTAGATGTGGAGCCGCCCGCCGCTTTTCTCACCGCTGTTTATCTCCGCAAGGATATCAAGCTCCTTGCGATGAAGGTACGGGAGCGGAACAGAGTTTGCGTTCAGATACTCGCACGCGCTCCTGACATTCTCCGCGTACAGCACGGGGTTCCTCTCATAGCGCAGCAGCCCGTTGTAAAGCTTTCTGGTGACGCTGTAACGGTTCTCCTTGCCGAAGCGGCTGTCCGCCATGTTGAACGCTGCCTCCATTTTCGCGTGATCTCCGGAGTAGTAATAATACTGCGCGAGGATCCCAAGCACCTCCGGGTCGGTCGTCCCGCGGTCCTTCCCGATGATATCGCCGCAGTAGCCTATGAGCTCGAACTCATAGTTTGCGAGGAACCGCTCACCGTATTCTTTGAGTATGCGCTCGGCGGCGGCGGCGTTCCCGCTCACATCGAACAGCTTTATCGCCTCTGCGAAGCGATTCTCCTTTATGTAGTACGAGGAGGCTCGTTCGGTGATGACGCTTTTCTTCTCCGAGGACAGCATACCCGAAAGTATGTCTCTCATCACCGCAGGGAAGCGTATCCCGCCGTTTTCGTCCCGGGACAGCACCCCCATGCTCACAAGCCGGTCTTCTCTCGCAGCGCCGTCGTTTATCCGGAACACCGCCTCTGAGAAGTGAGCGTCCGGCGCGTCGATAAATGCCGACATTTCAAGATACTCCGCAAGGTCGGGACCTGTCTCCGGTAGGATATTACATTCGATGTACCGCCGGAGAAGCGTGCGTTCCGCGCACCCGGCAATATCCTCGTCGGAGTCTGCGGCTTTAGCTGTCTCCGCGACTCCGACGCACCAGCCGTTCGTGTAGGAATACAGCGTGTTGAGGTATTTGTCCGTGCAGGACTTCCCGAGTAGCTTTAAGAATTCCTCCGTCTCCGCACGGGTAAAGCTCATCTCCCCGATGCCGTAAAGCGCGGCTTCCCCGTTCATAAGGAACTCCAGCGTGTACCCCGGTATCCCGCGCGACGCGAGCAGCACCCGGATCTTCCCTTCCGCCGCCGCCCGGCATAGAAGCGCAAGAAGCGCCGATGCTGCCTTGTTACTCACAGCATCGGCGTTGTCAACAAGAACAAGCCCGTTCTCACGAGCCGAAACTTCCTCTATGAAGCGGCATACGGTCTCATACCCCGTACCGCCCGCTATGCCGGGAACGCTGTCTTCGAGCACCCTCGCTATGCGCTCCGGCGAATTATCATACGGCGCGAGCGAGATAAGAACGCTTCCCCTTACCTCGGCAGCGAGCTGCGCAAGATACGCGGTCTTGCCGTACCCGGCGCAGCAGGCTATTATCCCGAGCCGCGCGGACATTTCCGCCCGTTCCCTGCGGACAAGGCGCTTACCCGGCACGCGGCCGGTCGTTTCCATATTACAGTCCATGATCATATCAATTTTATTATCCGAAATACCTGAATCCGAGCACCGCGGTATCCATTGACACCGGCGTATCGTTCCTGAACTTCTCAAGCTCGGCTTCGAGCTCCGAGATCGTCTCGTCCAGCGCGTAGACGTTTCCGGATATCCTGTTCACCGAGTCACGAAGCCGCTCCATGGTGTATTTCGAGCCGGAGGGGTCGCACATTTCGGAGATGCCGAAGGACGTGAACAGGAGCGTGCTTCCCTGATACAGCGAGAGCGTACTCTGCTCAAACGAAAGTCCGCGCATCTGACCGAGGCTGAACGGAAGTTTTGCCTTGTCGAATCGGAAATCCTCACCCGGCTTCTTTATGAGTATGGGTGGCATACCCGCGTTGACGTATCTCATAACGCCGGTTTTCAGGTCGATATCCGCGATGACGGCACCGATAGTGAGACCCCTGTCCTTCTTCTCCTTGCTGCAAAGCTGATTGTTGGTCTCGGCGGCTATCTTCCCGGGACCGAAGCCCATTTTCGCAAAGCTCTTGATGTATGAGATCGCAAGGACGGTAAAGATCATCGCCGCGAGGCCTTCGCCCAGAGACTCCCCGAGCACCACCAAGAGATGGTTGGTGTCCGTGAAGAAGTAGTTGCAGAAGCTGCACCTGTTGTAGAGCGTGTGACCGAGGCTCGCGCACAGGTCAAAATCGGTGCGTTCCGGGAATGCGGGGTAGTTGATCTCACTCGAAACAACGCTTCTTATCTGGCTCGCGACATCTAAGTCCACGCGCCGCCTCTCCGCCACGGTGGTTTGGACTTCAAGGTGATCGGTGTAGTCTATGATGCGCTTGGCAAGGGCGTTGAAGTCATCCGCCATCTGCTCGATCTCATCGTTGGTATGTATTTCCGTGATCGGCTCATAGACCAGAACTCCCTCGTCGGACACAAACCTGTTCATGTGAACCGAAAGAGCCTTGAGCGGTCTGATGACACCTGATCTCAGATAGAGGATAAGGAAAACGGCAAAGGCAATGATACCCATATCGGCTATGCTCGCGATATAGATCGACTCCATAATGATTCGTTCTATCACCCGCGCTATCTCTATCTCCACGCCCGCCACTGCTGCGACTCTCCCGTCGCTGTACTTGATAGGCGAGAAAACGGCAAGTATCATCTTTCCGCCGTCGTTCTCGATCTTATCGTGCGTCACGGTCTCCCGTGTCTCAAACACCTTAAGGATCGTTTCGTAAGCTTTGCTCTTGCCGAAATGATACCCGAATTCGTATTCATTGGATTGCTCGTTCGGAGTATCGACTATTATCGTCATATCGTTCAGAATGTTGCCGTTCTTGTCACGCGTGGGATAGTAAACGTACAGATCCTCCACGCTGTCAAATATCTCGCGTGTGTGAAGACATTCTTCATGTATCGCATCATAGTAGTCGTCCGTTCCTTCTATTATCCATTCGTCTATACGATCTCCGCTTCCCACAAGCTCGGAGACATACTCGCCGTACTGTTCCGCAAGCTTATTATAGGTATCGAAAGCGCGCGTGGCACTCGTCAGCAGCGCGGTGACCGCTACGACAAGGCTCATGACGACCATCATGATAACGAATGATATGACAAGCCTGAAATAAAGCTTCCCGTTTTTTCTGATACTCAATAAAAACACCTCACAAGGAGACTCCGGAGTTTATCAGTCGATCTCCAGATACTGTTTTTCGTTCTCGTCGGATGCTTTCGCAATACAGCTGTCGCATCTGAACACATACTGTTTTGCGGCGGCATCGTTCCTGTCGAATTTCAGCAGCTCGATAAAGTACGAGCGCGCTTCAAGATAGCTTCCTTTAAGAAACAGATCCACACCGTTCTCAAAGAACAGCCTGCTTCTCATCTTGCTGTATTTCGTATCGGCAATATCGCCGTCGTACACGTCGTAAATATCCTCCGACCTGTCGGTTGCCGTGTGGAATATCTTCCCGAGTCTGCGGCTGTTGTACCGCTTGTAGAAGTCCGTAAGACGCGAGGTGACATTGCTTGTTATCAGTATGCGTGAATTATACTTCGGCGCGGTAACGCTCAGGAATGTCGCGGTGTCCATTGTCTCCGACAGCACCAGCGGCATACTGAATCCGTCGAAGCCGACAACGCCTGTACAGACGGGGCCGTAGTCTATGCCGATGCTCACACCGCTGAACAAAGACTTTCTTTCCTCGCGCTCGGCTTCCTGACAAATGGTGATCGCGCAGGTAAGAGCGTCGTCACAGTTTTTCCCGAACATTGCCGTTATACCCGACCGCGTTACCGAGATAAGCTTTCCGTTATGGTTGCCGAGCGTATTTCCGATGTCCTCCGTCTGCATATTTATCAGGGATATAAGTCCAAGATCCTTGTTTATCATGATCTTGTCTCTGAAATAAACGGTCGAGATGTTCATCACCACCGCTTCCTTTATCTCGGATATTCCCGGATCAATGGTCTTGCCGAGGCTCTTCTTATCCATTTGCAGTATTTCCTTTCATAGCGTCACGGTACCATGATATTGGTGGTGCCGGGATTTGTGATCTGTATTACCCCGCCCCAGTTGCACATAAGCTTGCTCGTATTGTTCAGAGCCGGCTGACCCCCGATAAGTACGGTCGGGCTGCCGGGAGCCCACGGTGCGGTCGTCACCGGTATGCACGGCATCGGTGTGAGCACCCCGAGCGCCGCCGCGGTAGCCGATGCCACCGTCGGATTTGCGGGACACGAGCACATACCGAACGGCATAATGTTCGCAAGCGGCTTGTTGTCCATTATATTCGCAAGCGGCATCGTCGTCACCGTCTTGTTCTGCGGAAGAACGTTAAGCGCCGACGGTGCCATTCCGAACGAGCAGAAAAGCATCGCACCTCCGCATACCGCCATTCCCATATCCTAATCCCCTTTCAGTGTATCTGTCTTTCTGCCGGTCATGTAAGATCCGCCTTCACGCAGCCCGTCCCGGATATGTCTATCGTCCTGCGCAAAGGCTTTCCCGACCCCTGCGCCTCGCATACGAGCTCCCTGCCGGCACCGCTTCTGAGCAGTATCATGAACCTGCCGCCCGCGTCCGCCGTGCATTCCGATACCGGAGCGACCACCGTTCCGATCTTCGGATAGCTCCCGCGGAGCTTCTCCGTGAGCCGGTATTCCGAGCGCTCACTGTTCTCGCCGGACTTTATCCGTATGTATTCTCCCTTGTCGTCCGGCGATATTATCTTAAGGAGCTTGCCCTCGATGTTCGCGTTATCCCCGTGGTATATCCCCACAATGTCGCTTCCTTTTTTCACATCGTAAAGCAGCTTGTACGCCGAAGTTTTATCCGCCGGGTATGTCCGTATCACCGCGCCGGGCTCCGCATTCCCCTCGATGCACAGGGTGTCGGAGGACACGGGGTACTGTCTGTTCGGAACGAGCCGGACGGTAAGGCTTTCGGTCCTGCCGTCACTCACCGTGCATTTCACCTCGGTGCGCGAATAGATGCCGCCCTCGGCGATAAGGACATATTCGCCCTCCGGAAGATCCACGAAGATGTGTCTTCCGTCCGGCTTTCTGACCGGAGGCTTCTGTCCCTCTATCCATACTCTCGCGTTGCTTCCCGTCACCGGCGCTCCCGTAAGGTCGTCCGTGAGCAGGACGGCTATGGAAAAGCGCGTCACCATACGGCGGGACGGAGAACCGAACCACTCCATAGCGCTCACTTCCTTTCGCCGCTGTTAAGGTCGCTCATCTGACCGAATGTGAACTCGGTCTCGGTCACTCTCGTTATCTTCTTTATGCGCTCGGACTCGATCTCGGCGGGGTAGACCTTGTAGAATACCGACAGCTTATACGGCTGGTCGGAGGCGTTCCATATCCGGTGCTTATCCTCAATGTCGAGGTCGAGC
>JAFZOA010000755.1 GCA_017550775.1 Ruminiclostridium sp.
GAATTTGAGGAGATTCCATTCCTGGTGGATGGCCGTATGAAGCTTCGGATAACAAGATCATCCGAAAAACGCTTTACAGCAGCCGATGTTCAGAATCCGATATCCTTATCGATGATCACAACTTCCGCATCCATTCCATGGGGCTTTTTCATGTGAATCAGCAGACTGCCGCAGATACGCTGCGGACTTCTGCAGTCATAACAATGCGTATTCAGATCCGACGTATCCAGCTTTTCAAGAAAGCGCTGCCATTCTAGCTGATCGATCTGACCCTTTGCATGATGCTTTTCCCGGAATTTGGTTTCCAGCTCTTTGACTACAGCCATTGCGCATGGCGTTTTGCGATGCAGGCGGAGTGCATTCTTGGGGCCGGCAACGTTTCTCGCCCTGCGGACCGCCTCCTCCAGTGTTCCGCCAAACTTGTTTCTCCCGACAATGTAGATCACTTTGTCGTGTCCGTACAGTGAGCCTGCCAAACGGTTTCCCGTTCCATCAATGTTGATGATATCACCCTCGTCGCTTATGGCATTCGCGGAAAGCAGGAATATATTCGCGCCGGATGCATCCCGAGCCGTGCTGTCAAACGTTTCTCCTTCAGCGGGGAAGTCCGGCACATAGACCGTGTTGTCCTCTGCCAGAGCGTGCCGCAGGTCAAGCTCGGTCAATGTCTGGGAGCCGCCGAATCCTATGGTCCACCCATGCAGCTGACACTGCAGATACCTGACGGCTTCCTCTGCAGCACTGCATACGGTGACCTTATACCCCTTTCTCTCCAGCGCCCTGATAGTCTGTTCTATTTCCATTCCGTTCATCCTCCCCAAATCCCGATTTATCGACTTATATTGTTATTATCATTTTTCTTTGAAATGAAGCATTTTTTATAACTTCTTCTCCATTGACATGGTTATTATTGCGGTAAAATAAACTGTATAACCAACCCCGCAAGTGCGCAAACGACAAGCGCGAGGACTTCTCCGATAAAGAATCCCTTGATATGAAACCAATAGTTATGGTATTCATCGACCATATCTCCCGTTCCTTTGAACACAAAATACGGGTCGTGGCAGAACCATATAATATCGAGAACGATCGCATCAAACAGATTTACGACAGTCCATAGAAGAAAACCGTAACCGAAGCCCTCAAGAAAGGTCGTGTACCCGTTTATAAACCTTAATACCAAACTTATTACCACAACGATATCTAAAAATATGTAAGACAGCCTTAAAACAATAAATATAAGCCGTATTACCGTTCCTCAGACGAGATTTTCGTCATAGAATTTTACTAAGCTGTCGAACATTTCCTTGTCGAGGCGGTCACACCACCTTTTCCTGTCAAGATGCTCATGAATATAGTCCGCCTTGTCTTTCTTAAAGCGTTCCTTGTTTTCTGCCGCTTTGTAGTCATAGTCAAGAGCATCTGCCCAAGCACTGATTTCCGCATTAATCTCGTCCAGATAAACATCGGGGCTTGCATTGAAAATATTGTTATGACCTTTATCTTCAAAGCGGACGAAAGTGAAACGCGGGTCATCCTTGTATTTTTTGTAGTAAATATCATATCCGTATTCTATCGGAACTACGCTATCATCCGCGCTGTGAACGACCATTACGGAAGCGTTGCTCTTTGCGAAGCCGTCCATGGCGGTATTTGAAGCATAACCGCCGTAGTTTATTAGCTCGTGGAGCTTTATGAACGGCATCATTGTATAAATCAGAAAACCTGCCTGATCTTTTCCGCCTGCTTCAAACAGATCGGAGGAGCAGTTGCAGCCCGAGCACTCGATGACTGCTTTTACCTCGGGATGATATGTAAGCACCGCGCTGACACTGTATCCGCCCCAGCTATGTCCGAAAAGTGCTATGGGAAGCTCTGGAAAGTTACCGCTCTGCTCCACAAATGAAATGGCGTGGTCAAGATCGACAACTCCCTGTGGAACTCCGCCAACGCCAGCACCTTCGCTTTCGTCGTTTCCGGTTGCGTCATATGCAAAAACATAGTATCCGTGCTTTGCGAAATAATCTGCGCAGTCCATATATGAATTATGTCCGGCACCGAAGCCGTGGGCGATAACTATGATACCGTGCTGTTCTTCTCCTGCGCTGTACATATATCCGACAAGCTTCTGACCCTTGTCCGAAGTGAATTCATATCGTGTGCTTCGCAGCCCGTCAAAATCATCGACGTGAAACATTATGGGCTCATAGCTTTCAAGGCGTACATTGAAATTTTCCTCATACATGCTGACTGAAAATATCCCCCAGCCCACGATCAATATAACAAGTAAACTTATCAGAATGATAATGACTATCTTTTTCTTTGATTTTGACTTTTTCATTGTTTTACCTCGCTTGCCTCTCCTTTTTCGTCAGCCTCTTTTATATTCCGCTGAATAATCTCCATAATCTGTTCAAGTCGCTTCTCGCCAATGCCGCTGATAGCACCGATCTCTGTCCTGATTTTTTCAACATCAAGATCAATGACCGCATTTTCAAGTGCGTCCTTTGCCCCCATATCATAGATGTTGTTGATAGTTTTCTCCATTGTCTCCCGATTCATACCCTTTATGCTCCTGTAAAGGTCGCGGGTAAGTAAGTTTGGCTTCGGCATTGGTATCTGCTCCTTCGTTTTGTGCTGTAATGATTATAGCATAAGACTGCAGATAAATCAAGTCATTGCCGGAAACGCTTTACAAATATGCTGGTTTGTGGTACCTCCTGTAATGCAACAATTACTGACTTGTCTGTCTATTAGGCAACACTTGAGCCATAAAGTGTTGCTTAGTCAACATTTCTGTCCGAATCTGACTATTGAAATCATTGTTGATCTGTGGTAATATGAAATACGTCAAAGGGAAACAAAACCAAAGGAGGAAACACAAATGGTATTTACAGCATTTTTACTCTGCGCAGTGGTTGGTCTTGCAGCCGGTCTTATGAAAAGCAAATTTGACAGCATAACCGAATAACTGACAACTTAAGAATAAAACAAATCAACACATAAGGAGATAACTGAAATGAAAAAGTTCACAAGAATAATCGCAGCAGTAATGGCAGCAGCAACAATAGCTGTAACGACAAGCGTATGCGCATCGGCAAGGACTCACGTGACAGGGGACGTGATCACAGAAGAGATAGTTGAGCGATATGCAACCGATTTAAAATTACGGAATTTGGAAGCAGATGCACTGATAGTGTTTTCATGGGAAATGGGGTTCTATCCTATAGATGAACGCGGTATAATTGGTTGTATTAAAAAATATGACGGTGCATGGATAGATTACTGGGCGACGAAACAAAAATCAAAGGTGCGTCAGGAAAGAGAAGGATACACTTCTGTATTGGATAAGTGGAGCACCGGCTGAAACGACAGCAGATTTTGTGCGTAATCAGTAAAAGCATAATATGTATCAAGCCCGTATTTACACGGGCTTGTCTTATTATTCGGAGTCCTCGGTCTCCTGCACATCGGGGGAGTCCTCGTTGACAGTCTCCTCCTCGGCATCATCCTCGTCCTCGTCATACTGCGGGGCTTTCGGCTGCTTCGGCTTTTTCTTGTAAATCCTGAAGTAGTAGAACGCACCGCCGCCGATCAGTGCCACGGCACCGATTATCAGTATCATAGAATTATTACCGCCGCCATTTTCAGGTTTTGTGGTATCTTTGGTATCAGGCTCACCGCCGGAGCTGCTATCTTCGGAATCAGCAGTCTTGTCAGCCTTTGTATCGGTCTTTTTGTCGGCATTTACTTCAACAGGCGCATTTTCGGGAAACTGTTCCTTGAACGCGAGAAGGTCGTATTCATCGACAAGATTGAGGAAATACACATTTCCTTCTTTCTTGCTGTTACGGTCTATGATTATAAAGAAAGAATTGCCGTTCTTCGACTGTATCGTGATGAACTCGCGGTTTACAGCGTCGTCGGTAACATCTTCGATGAGCTTTCCGTTGCCGGAAGGGAAAAGGTCAGATAAATCATCGGCAGTATCTTCGCTCCCGTCCTCGTCGATCTCTTTTATTTCATCCTCGCCGTCATCCTCAATGTCTGATATGTCATCTGTTTCTGATGTCGTAACAAGGTCAGAAACGGGTATCTCTGTCGTAGATATGACCTCGGAGGAAATTACTGTTTCCTCAGTTATGACCGCTGTTGTCTCCGTTTCCGAAGTTTCGGTATCGAACGGAAACGAAAAGGGCGGAATATCATCCGCTGCAGCAGATATATTGAACGGGACTAATGCTAAACCGCACACGGCGGTAGCAGCGATTTTATTCAGTTTCTTCATCTTCATCGGTTTCGACTTTCTTTCTGTCGTAATCATCGTCATTATCCGCTTCGGCAGCTATCTCATCGGCTTTGGCGGCGAGCATAAGCTCCTTGAGCATTTCGGGTGTGATGCCGCTGTTCTCAACTATCTCTACGATATGCTGATGTTCCATATCTTCGAGCTTGCCGCATTCCTTTTTCAGTCTGTCCTTCGTTTCGGACAGTTTCTTTCGCACCTCTGCGATTACGACTTTCTGATTTTCTATCTGCGATTCAATCTTTTCAAACGGATTGTCGCTTACCGGTACTCTGTTCAAATGCATACACCTCCTGTCAGAACAGATCGGGACGGTTGCCCCGCGTTGACTGCAATATCTGATACATCTCATACTGGTCGGCAGTAAGGCGAGCCTGCACCGTACTGTCAAAGTCATTCGATGTCAGCGTTACTTGCAGCACTGAAATAGTTATCTCAACCTGTTTGGTTGACGGATTAAGTGCAATGTGGCGCTGCCACATACCTCGTCGCATTACTGCGTGGATGCACGCGTTGGCGGCACCGGATCCGCCGATTTTTCCCATTTTGTGCGCTTTAGGACTGCTTTGCTATTCCGTTTCTTTTGTACTTTAGCCGTCATATTGACAATTTGCTTATTATGATATATAATTAAGTAGGAGGCAAAGTTTCCCCGTCAACGCAAAATACAACAAGATCGATATGGAAAAGGTGAATGATATGGAATTTGATATTACTGTAAAAATGCAAGGAAATACACTTGACATGAAGCTGTCGGGAAAGCTGAATTATAATACTGCTTCGGAGTTTGACAAAGAATTCGCCGATCTGCTTAATGATGTCTCGGAAATAAGAATTGATATGTCCGATCTCGTTTATATATCTTCTTTCGGCATAAGATCTCTTATCGTCGCAAAAAGGCTTGCCGATACCAAGGGGGTAAAGTTGCTGATCGTCTCTCCGTCACAGCCTGTAACAGAGGTGCTCGAAATGACGGGTACGGATAAAGTGATAGATATAATTTCGCCTGAAGATGATAACAGCACGGCGGCATTATATCCCCTGCGCCCCATACAGCGCCTTATGCTCGACACTCAGTTTATGAAAGCAAGGTCGACCATGATGAATACGGGTGCTTTGGTGTCTCTCGAACCGGCTGTCGATCTGCACATACTAGCGAAAGTCGTTGATTCCGTTATAGAGGATAATGATATTTTCAGATGCAGATTTGTTATCGATGACAAGTCGGGAGAGGTCTTCCAGAGATTTGACGGTGCTGTAAAACCCGTGATCGTCGAGGAAATGACTTCGGAAGACTTTGAAAAGAACAAGGGTTGTCTCAGAGTTCCGTATGAGGTGATAGATCACCAGCTCTGGAATATCCGCATAATAAGAACGCCCGATACATCATATTTTTTCTTTGATTTCTTTCACGGAATTATGGACGGTGTGGCGATAGTGATGATCTTTTTGAGGGAC
>JAFZOA010000756.1 GCA_017550775.1 Ruminiclostridium sp.
AATTGAGCGGAATGATCGTGTTTTTCATAAATAATTTCTCCTTTCCTGAGCATACTATATTCCGATTGGATAATTCGGGGAGCGACCCCTTTGATATTGTATGCAGTCCGGTGCGTTTGTGACAATGCGCGGACTGCGGAACGGAGGACTTATGAAAGCTGTGATACTTGCGGGCGGTGAGGGGACAAGACTGCGCCCGCTCACCTGTGACCTGCCGAAGCCGCTTGTCCCGATCTGCGGCAAGCCTGTGCTGTTCTACATTCTCGAACTGCTGGAGAAGAACGGCTGCACCGAAGCCGCCGTCGCTGTACGATACCGCGGCGAGCGCATAGAAGCGGCACTCGGGGACGGGAGATACGGCGGGCTCCGGACGTTCGTGTCATACGAGGATAAGCCGCTCGGAACGGCGGGCTGCGTGAAGAAGGCGGCTGCGGACTTTGACGACGACTTCATCGTTATCAGCGGCGACGCTATGTGCGACTTCGACCTTGCCGCGATGTACAGGCACCACAAGGACAGCGGTACCGCCGCAACTATCGCCGTGCGCTCTGTAGATGACCCGCGGGAGTACGGGGTGATAATCGGCGAGAACGGCATGGTCACCGGGTTTTCCGAAAAGCCGTCGTATATCAACTGCCGGAGCGACCTTGCGAATACAGGTATCTATGTCATCTCGCCGAAGGTGCTCGGGCTCATAGCAGACGACAAGCCGGTGGATTTCGCAAAGGACGTGTTCCCGGAAATGCTCGGGAGAGAAATGCCGCTCGGGTACTTCGCCGATAACGGCTACTGGTGCGATATCGGCGACATCGGGGCATACAGGCGCTGCACCTTCGACCTCATCGGCGGGAAGATACGCGCCGAGCCTGCGGAGCGCATAGTCACCCGGAACAGCCACATAAGCCGTACCTCTTTCATTGCGAAGGGAGCGTATTTCTCGCCGAAAGCTCTTGCCGCCGGCTGTACCTCGGTGGGCGCGGGGGCGTATATTTCCGACGGCGCGAAGCTCAGCAACGCGATCGTCATGGACGGAGTGTTCGTCGGTGAGGACGTAACGCTAAACGACTGCATAGTCTGCTCGAATGCCCGTATCGGAAGCGGAGCCTCAGTGTATGAGAGCGCCGTGGTGGGAGAGGGCGCGGTCGGGGGAGAGAACGCGGTGGTGAACGGCGGGGTGCGGATCTGGACGAACAAGCGTATCGACAAGAACGCCACTGTTACTTCGGACGTGAAGTACGGTTCCGCCGCCGTTCCCGAGCTCACCGAGGACGGGATATGCGGCACCACCAACACGGTCATAACGCCGGAGTTTGCCGTACGGACGGGTGCTGCTGCGGCGAAGATATCCGAGCGCGGTATAGCGGTCTCATACGCGGACGGCGCGGCATCGGAAAGCATAGCGAAGGCGGTGATGAGCGGCATTTCCAGTGCAGGCTGCATAGCGTATGACTGCGGTAACGTGCCGCTTCCGGTGCTCGCATACACGGCGAAGCTGCTCGGGACGGACGTGATGATGCACGTCATGTCGCGCTCGCAGACTAAGATACCGATATACTCGGCGGGGCTGCTACCGCTGAAGCGCGTGAGAGAGCGGCTGTTTCAGGGTGCGCTCGCACGGGGCGAGTTCATGAGCGCGGGCTGGGAGAGCTTCGGGGAGATACGGGAGGTTACCGACGCGGAGATGCTGTACCGGGCTGCGCTCGCGGAGGCTTCGCGGTTCACGGTGCCGTATGATGTGCGGGTAGTGTCGCGAAATGCCCGGTTCCGTGAAATATGCGCCCCGTTCGCAAGGGCGGTCTCAAACGGGAAGGAGAGACTCACCGTGAACATCGGGGAGCGCGGTGATACTGCGGAGATGACCTGCGGGGACACGTTCCTCGACCGGGTGGCGGTAACGCTCGTCGCCTGCGCGGACAACGCCGAGAACGGCACGGACACCGCTCTACCCTTCGCGTTCCCGCAGACGGCGGAGGAGACCGCGCGGAACTACGGCGGGGAGGTGGCGAGGTACTACGCGAGCTCCATGGACGACCGCGACGAGGAAGCGCGCAGACTTGCCACAAACCAGCTCTATATGCGGGACGGGTTCATGCTTGCGTTGAAGGTGCTGAGTTTTCTTTCGCGCCACGCGGTCACGCCCGCCGAGCTGTCCGGGCTGATCGCACATTCATCCGCAGAGGAGCGGTTCATACGGCTGAGCTGCCCTCCGCAGCGGGTACTTGACCGTCTCGGGGCGGTCCCGGAGGAGAACGAGGGAGCGGTGATACGCGGGGAAGGGAAACGGATATTCCTGCGTCCGGACAGGCGGGGAACGGGGCTGTATATGTACGCAGAGAGCTTCGGGACGGAGACCGCCGGTTCGCTCTGCGACAGAGCGGAGTATCTTATCCGTTCCGCTGCGATGAGGGGAGATAAGAAGTAGCCTGTGTTCGTATGGGCTGATCGGGATAAGCGTTGAGAGTAATGCCGCCCAATGTAAAGAAAAGTTTGTATTGACAGCTGTTCGATGCAGACACGGACAGGTTTTCGCCTTCTCCTTCGTGCCGCGGCGGAAGGCTCTACTGCCAAAATCGTAAAAATGAACGCGATACTTTATGCCGCGAAAGCCTATTGACAGTGAGTATGCGTGTGGTAGGCTGGTAGCCGGGCAGCAGCCCCTTGGGGATGCCTGCCCGTGCTGCCGGACTACCGCAC
>JAFZOA010000067.1 GCA_017550775.1 Ruminiclostridium sp.
CGGATTTGTGGTACTCTCAGTCGTTTCCGGTAGGACAGTTGTTTCGTCCGCTCCGGAAGTTGTAGAGGAGGTGGTGGTAAAATCTTCCTG
The DNA here is from genome assembly GCA_017550775.1 of Ruminiclostridium sp. Next base: position 91 of record JAFZOA010000067.1, read on the forward strand.
CGGGAGGGGCTCGGAAGGGTCGATAGTGGTGTTCGTGACGACCTCCCTGGACTCGGGCGCGGATATCGGAGCCGCTGCCGTGCGCCCCGCCGTATCAAGCATTATACCGCCGAAATCCTCGTTCCTGACAGGCTCGGTGGTGCTCACGGAGGTCTCGGGAGCGGAAGTGATGTTGGTGGTCTCAATGCTCTTGCATGAGGAAAGGAGCACGAGCGCCGTCACCGTAATGACAGCAGCACGGCGAAATATGTAGTTTTTCAAACATCGCACCCCCGGACTTACTGTTTCGCATTATGATTATAACATCTTCAAATCGTTTAGTCAATAGGGTTCGCGGAATTTGTTCATAAAATTTAATGCTATGAAATTGTGCATTTTGTTTATGTTTGCGATCATACGGAACCGGGTCTGGACGGGTTTTCGCGCCGGCAAAATTGCCGTATTGTATATTTTTACATTTTTTTGGTGTCTGTAATAAGAAAAAAGTATTGAAATATTGTGAGGGATGTGTTATAATAGTATAATAATGCTTTTTGAAGGGATGCTTGACATGGCAAAGGTAAGGATTGCCGTTCTGTTCGGCGGCGCAACCAAGGATCACAAAGTCTCGCTAATCTCCGCGTATTCGCTTCTCAACGGGCTTTCCCCCGAGAGATATGACATCACGCCTATCGGAGTCACCCGCGCGGGAAGGTGGCTCTACTTTCCGGGAAGCTACGAGGAAATAAAGACCGGGAAGTGGGAGGAGTCCAACGACTGCTGCTCCGCGATCATAAGCCCCGACCCGCTGCACGCGGGCATAATCACCATTATGGCGGACGGCTGCACCGCATTCAAGCGTGTGGACGTGGTAATGTCGGTAATGCACGGGAAGTACGGCGAGGGCGGAAGGATACAGAGCCTGTTGAAGCTGTCAAAGATCCCATACGTTGACTGCAACCCCGACACCGCGCTTTACTGTATGGACAAGGTGATGACCCACCTCATACTTTCGTCCGTCGGGATAGACGTTCCGAGGTACGCGATACTCGAACGCTCGGACATGAACGTTATCGACAGCAAGATCGCCGAGATAGAACAGCAGCTTTCCTTCCCCGTGTATGTCTCCGCGTCAAGCTGTTCGTCCTCTATCGGCGCAAATATGGTACGGAACTCCGAGGAAATGAGAATGGCGGTCAAGATCGCGTTCTCCCACCACCACACCGCGATAGTCGAGGAAGACCTTACCGGAAGGACCATAGAGTGCGCGGTGCTCGGCACAGAGTACGAGCTTGAAACTACCGCACTCGGCGAGGTGGTGAAGACCTTCGGTGTGAACTCCGCCGTGGCGTACACCGCCGAAATGCGGCTTAATCCCGAAATGACCGACGCACAGCGCGACAAGATATACACCACCGCAAAGAAAGTATTCCGCTGCTTCAACTTCAAGGGCTACGCGAAAATGTCGTTCAGGCTCGCGGGGGACAGAGTGCTTCTGCGGCGCATCTCCGCAATACCCGGCTTCACGCCCGAGAGCGCGCTCATGGTGCTCATGCGGGCGAGCGGCTACAGCTACAGCGACGCTATAAACCGTCTGGTCGGGCTCGCGCTTGATGTGGATATATGAAAGGATCTCAGAATGGTACCCGTTGATCTGAACATTACGAGCCTCATCAGATCCGACGACGATGAGGAAAAGATCGAGTTTTTCACTGTCGGACAGTATAAACGTACAAAGGACGGCTATGTGCTGAGCTATGAGGAAGGCGACGGTATCGGCTATGACCGCTGCAAGGTAAGCATAACCGTGTCCGGGGACTGCATAACCGTTGACCGCACCGGCTCAGCCTACGCAACGCTCACCGTCGAAAAGGGAATAAAGCACCACTGCATCTACGGCACCCCCTTCGGAGACTTCACCATGGGGATAAATACCTACGACGTGGTGAACACGGTGGATAAGGAAGGCGGGCGGCTCTGGTTCAAGTACAGCATCGACATAAACAACGACTTCGTTTCGGAGAACGAAATGGAGATAATAGTCGCGAGTCAGGATATCACTCTCGCACCCGCGCCGCCGGATAACAGATTTTCGATCTGAGCCGGGAAACAAGAACATCGGAAGGACAGAACAGCTATGAATATAAACATGAATGAGAAGGCAACCAACGAAGTCAGAGAAATAGTAATGAATGCGCTCGGAAGACTCACCGCCGAGGGAAAGCTCCCCTCGGAGCCGCTCCCGCCGTTCACGGTGGAACAGCCCGCCGACAGCTCTCACGGCGATTTTTCCTGCAACGCGGCGCTCGCGTCGTCCAAGGTGTTCCGCCGCAATCCGCGCGAGACCGCTTCTATGATCGCGGAGACCGCAGTGCTGGACGGGACGCTTTTTGACCGTATCGAGATCGCGGGTCCCGGCTTCATCAACTTCTTCCTGAAACCGCTCTGGTTCGGTGAGACCGTGTCCGCCGTGATAGAACAGGGTCCGGAATACGGAAAGACCGACAAGGGACAGGGAAAAAGAGTGCTGGTGGAGTTCGTCTCCGCCAATCCGACCGGACCCATGCACATAGGAAACGCGCGCGGCGGTGCGATAGGCGACTGTCTCGCCTCGGTGCTGGAGTACGCGGGGTATTACGTTGAGCGCGAGTTCTACATCAACGACGCGGGAAATCAGGTCAACAAGTTCGGTCTGAGTCTCGATATCCGCTACAAGCAGATCTTCGGCAGCACCGAGGAAATGCCGGAGGACAGCTACCACGGACAGGACATCATCGACCACGCTAAGGCGTTCGCGGACAAATACGGCGACAAGTACATGAGCGTTTCCGAGGAGGAGCGCAGAAAGGCGCTGGTAGAGTACGCCCTGCCGATAAACATCAAGGGGCTGGAGGACGACCTGCTCAAATACCGCATAAAATACGACACCTGGTTCAAAGAGAGCAGCCTGCATGAGAGCGGCAAGGTCGCGGAGATCGTGCAGATGCTCAAGGACAAGGGCGTGACATATGAGAAGGAAGGAGCCGTGTGGTTCAAGGCTTCCGACTTCGGCGACGATCAGGACAGAGTGCTGGTGCGCGCGAACGGCGTTCCGACATACTTTGTACCGGATATCGCCTACCACTACAACAAGCTCGTTACCCGCGGCTTCGACAAGGCGATAGACATTCTCGGCGCGGATCACCACGGCTACATCGCGAGAATGAAGGCCGCTCTTACCGCGCTCGGAGTAGATGCCGACAAGCTCGATATCGTCATCATGCAGATGGTGCGTCTCGTGCGCGGCGGAGAAACGGTAAAGCTCTCGAAGCGCTCCGGCAAGGCGATAACCCTCGCTACTCTGCTCGACGAAATACCCATGGACGCAGCGCGGTTCTTCTTCAACCTGCGCGACCCGGACACCCACCTTGAATTCGACCTCGACCTCGCTATCGAGGAAAGCTCGAAGAACCCCGTGTTCTATGTGCAGTACGCACACGCGCGCATCTGCCGTATGCTCGGGAAGTTCGCGGAGGAGGGAATAACCACAGGAAGCGTTGCTGCGGATAAGCTCACCTACACGGACGAGGCGGAGCTCGCGGTGATACGCAAGATAGCGGCACTTCCCGATACGGTGAACGAAGCGGCGGCAGCTTACAACCCGTCCCGCATCACAAGATACGTATATGAGCTCGCACAGCTCTTCCACAAGTTCTACGACAGCTGCAAGATCAAGGGAGAAGCCGACGATGTCGTTATGTCGAGACTTGCGCTCTGCACGGCGGTAAAGACCGTGATAAAGAACCTGCTCGACCTGCTCAAGGTCGATGCGCCCGAAAAAATGTGACATAATACGAAAGGAATAAGAAATGACCGACGACTGTTTGCGACCCATAGCTCTGGATACAAACAATTTCTCGTTTATAGGACCCAGCGGAGTGATGACCATTCCCTACGGAGAGACCTCGTTCACCGAGCTCAAAGCGCTGTACAAGGATAAGCTCGCCGCGTCGGACGCGAAAAACGCTTCCGCGTTCATGCTCAGTGAGATGACAATGCTGTCCGACCTGCGGGCGGCGCTGCTCGAATGCAGGAAGTACGGCAAGCCGATATATGTGATGCTGAATGTTGACGAAGAGCTTCTGACCGAGAATGAGCTTCCCGCAGACGCGGCTCTGATAGTGATGCAGAGCCTCGGCGCGATATGCTTCGGACTCACCTCCGACAGCGCGGAGATACTCATTAACGGCATACGGCGGATAAAGCCGTACTCGCAGATACCGACGGCGGTGATGCCGAAGAACGGGACGTTTACCGACGAGGAGATCACAGAGCTGCTTTCTGTGGGTGCGGACGTGTTCATAGGTCTTACCGACGAGTGCGCGACCCGGTTCCACAACATCATTTCCTCCGGAGAATGCAGACAGCCGCACATAGAATACGTTGACTCGCTGATGCTTGCGAACGAGCGCTCGGCTTTCTTCTTGGAGCACGACACCACCGAGATATCCGAGCCGATAGAGTGCAACGCGGGCATGGGGGAAGACCTCATAGCGGCGTGCGACGACAGCGGCTTCGACGTGCTGCGAATACAGATCAACAGCCCCGACGACGCGCTTGACTTCGCGGACAACGCTCACATGGCGACGCTTCCCGTGATGTTCAGCGGCGACGACGAGATAGCAATGAAGCTCGCGGTAATGCTGTATCAGGGGCGCGCGCTCATAGACGGCACCAGTCTCATAGACAGCGACGAGCTGAAAAAGACCGCGCAGAAGTACGGCGCGGTAATATACTGATCACAAACTGACGGAGGAAAGATGTCATACGACCTTAAAGTTCTGTCCGTGGGCGCTTCCTGCAAGCTCAATATAAGCTGCGGGAGCATAACAGCCGTGAGGACGGACGGCTTCGGAAGCGCGTTCGCTCAGGACTATCCGTTCGCGGCGAAAATGCGCGGAGAATGGTTCGAGCTGCGCAGAGATACCACTCCCGATATTCTCGGCTCCTTCGATATCTGCGACTTCGAATTCGAGCACGGGAACAGGGAGCTGTTCTGGCGGCAGAGCTCGAACGATCATTACAGTCTGGTGTTCCGCTCGCCGGAGCTGTTCGAGGATATGAAACGGATAATGAAGCAGCTTCGGAAACTTTCTCCGACGGGTATGCTCGTATTTCTCCCGCGTTTGCAGGGAGAGGAGCGAAACGATATCTGCGGAGTGATAACGCTTGACGAGTTCATTGCGCTGATACCGGAAAAGCGGGTGTACAGCAATGTGTGCTATATCATACAGGATTGATGGCAGGAGAGATCTGCTTCTCAAAGCTCATGACAGGATCTCGGATGAAGAAGCTGTCCGGGATCATTGCCGGATCGGGAGACAAAACATAAAACAAACAAATAAAGGAGATAAGCATGGAACTCACCGAAAAAACGCTTGACAGCGAACTCAAATACAAAGGCCGCGTTATCGACGTGTACAGCGACACCGCCCTGCTCGAAAACGGCAAGGAAGCAAAACGTGATGTGGTGCGCCACCCCGGCGGAGTCTGCATCGTCGCTCTGACAGAGAACAACGAGGTCTATATGGTGCGGCAGTTCCGCTATCCGCACGGAAAGGTCCTCACCGAGATACCCGCGGGCAAGCTCGAATGGGGAGAGAGCCACCTCGAATGCGGAAAACGCGAGCTTCGCGAGGAGACCGGCCATACCGCGGACGAGTTCACCTACCTCGGCTGTCTCTACCCCACGCCCGCCTACGACAGTGAAGTGATACATATGTACCTCGCCAAGGGTCTGCACAAGGATAAGCAGAAGCTCGACGAGGACGAGTTCCTCGAAGCGTTCACCGTGCCGTTTGAGAAGGCGGTGGAAATGGTGATGAACGGCGAGATAGAGGACGCGAAGACCCAGCTCGCGCTGTTAAAGACTGCCCGCCTGCTGGGCTGAGACATACTTCTCGTAGGCGTTTATTATCTCGTGCTCGATCTCGCCGCGCGCCTCGGGACTTATGGGGTGGATTATATCACGGAATACCCCCGCCTCGTCACGGCGGCTCGGCATAGCGACGAACACCCGCTCGTCACCCTGCACGATCTTGATATCATGCACCGCGATCGCGTTATCGACCGTCATGGACACCACGGCTTTTAGCCGCCCGTCCGGCATTACTTTTCTTATTCTTATGTCGCTTATGTTCATAAGAGCAACCTTCCTTTCTTTGTCGTCACTGCTATTTTTAGTTTTTTTCGCGCAATTATACGGGGTACGGCATAATAAAACAAGTCAGGTGAATAATCTTTATAAATACAGTATCGGCGCACGTTTTCTGTGCGCAATACAATAATCTTTCCGCGTTCAGACATCGCGCGGATATCATACGGAGCGAATAATGGAAAATTTTCTCACAGGTAAGAAACACATACACTTCATCGGCATAGGCGGGAGCGGTATGTACCCTCTCGCGCAGATACTCCATAAGCAGGGCTACTACCTCACCGGCTCGGACAACAACGAGACCGAGACCCTCAAAGCCGTGCGGAACATGGGTATCCCCGTGTATATGGGACAGCGCGCCGAAAACATCGAGGGTGCCGACCTCATCGTTCATACCGCGGCTATCATGGCGGACAATCCCGAGCTTATAGCTGCGAAGGCGAGCGGAGTACAGGTCATCGAGCGCTCGGTGCTGCTCGGGCTGATAACGAGTATGTACGAAAACGCGGTCTGCGTATGTGGTACCCACGGCAAGACCACCACCACCTCCATGCTGACCCACATATTCCTCGCCGACGGCAACGATCTCACGGCTGTCATAGGCGGCAAGCTCAAAGCGATAGGCGGGAGCGGTATCTGCGGCACGAGCGACACCATGGTGTGCGAGGCGTGCGAGTTCGTGGATACGTTCTTAAAGCTCTACCCCGACACGGCGGTAGTGCTCAACATCGACTGCGACCACCTCGACTACTTCAGGACCATGGAGAACATGAAGCGCTCGTTCACGAAGTTCTGCTCCATGACAACAAAGGTCATCGTATATAACGGCGGAGACGCGAATACAGTGGAAGCCGTGTCCGCGGCGGAGACAAAGGCAAGGCTCGTGACCTTCGGAAGCTCCGACAAATATGACTACTACCCAGCGAATATCTCCCATATCTCCGACTTCAACACCGAGTTCGACGTTTACCGCAGGGGCGAGCTGCTCGGACGGGCGGCGATACACGTTCCGGGGGAGCACAACATTCTGAACGCTGTGGCGGCTATCGCGGTGGCGGCCGAGAACGGCTGTAAATTTGAGAGCGCGGTAAAGGGGCTCGCGGAGTTCCATGGCGCTGTGCGCAGATTCGAGAAGCTTTCCGAGGTCAACGGCATCACGTTCGTTGACGACTATGCGCACCACCCGACAGAGGTTGAGTCGCTGCTAAGAACAGCGAAGAGCATGAACTTCAAGAGGGTATGGGCGGTGCATCAGCCGTTCACCTACTCACGCACGGCAACGCTGCTGAACGAGTTTGCCGAGGCGCTTAAACTCGCGGATAAGGTGGTTCTCACCGAGATAATGGGAAGCCGCGAAAAGAACACCTACAACATCTACTCGAAGGACTTAGCCGAAAAGATAGACGGCGCGGTGTGGTTCCCGACGTTCGACGAGGTGGCGGACTATGTCGTGAAGAACGCGGAGAGCGGTGATCTTGTGATCACCTTCGGCTGCGGCGACGTGTACAAGGTCGGCTACATGATGATAGAAAAGCTCGGCGGCAAGCTTCTTTGATTACACTCCGGAAAGCGACGGGCGACTATGAAACTTTCAGAAGATAAGCTTTCCTCCGCGATACGCGCGGGGAGATTTGAAAGGGTCTACTTTATCTACGGAAAAGAGCCCTTTCTGATACAGATGTATGTTGACAGGATAATAAAGAAGACGGTGGGCGAGGACGCGCTCGACTTCAACCTGCAAAGGCTTGACGGCTGTCCCGAACCGGATCTGCTCTCGGACTATGTGGACACGCTTCCCGTGTTCGCCGAGGTGAAGGTCATAACGGTAAAGGACTTTGACCCGGAAAAGCTGGTCGCCGCCACCGAGAAGAAGTATCACGAGATCGTGTCGAACGTCCCGGACTCCGCGATACTTGTGCTGTACTGCATAAACACCGAGATCGACGAGAAGAAGAGCAAGACGAAGAAGCTCGTCGAGGTCATCGACAAGGCCGGCGCAGTCTGCTGTATCGAGCAGATGCAGGCTCCGAAGATCGCGGAGCTGTGCGTGAAGAAGGCGGCTAAAGAAGGCGTGGTCATCTCCCAGGCAGACGCTCTGTTCCTGACCGAGAGGGTCGGGAGCCGTATGAACGTGGCGAGCGACGAGACCGCGAAGCTCATAAGCTATGTCGGTACGGGCGGGACGATCACCCGTGAGCAGATAGATATGCTCGTCCCGAAGCAGCTCGAAGCGCAGGTTTTCGACCTTGCCAACGCGATAAACGCGGGGCAGCGAGCCGACTCCTACCGGATAATCGACGAGCTGTTCAGGAAGCAGATCAATGCGGTAACGATAATGGGCGCGCTTTCGAGCACCTACCTTGATATGTACTGCGC
>JAFZOA010000757.1 GCA_017550775.1 Ruminiclostridium sp.
GGTATCAGCCAGTCGCGGTTGATGCCGGACAGGAGTCTGTCCATGAAAATTCCGGACATTACCGGTCTGATGATACCGAACATATACGTGATAATTGTCGTGAGCATAACAAAAGCCACTGCCGCGCCCGCGCCGACAAGACGCTTTTTCGCGAACGCCAGTGTGCTCTTTCTTTTTCCGCTCGGTTTGAAATCGGGACCCGGTACGGGTACGACGGTAACGCCGGTAAAGGACTTGTCAAATTCCTCGGGCCCGATCTTGACAAATCCTCTCGCGGGATCGTTTATGTACGCATACTTGCCCTTGAAGCCGCAAAGCACGACAAAGTGGTTGAAGTTCCAGTGTATGATGCACGGAAACTGACCTTCCTTGCGTATCGTCTCGGGACTGCGGCGATAGCCCTTTACCTTGAAGCCGTAGCTCTGTGCCGCAAGATAGATATTCTTCGCGTTCGAGCCGTCACGCGAGACTCCGCAGTCCGCACGCACCTGCTCCAGCGGTACCCATTTGCCGTAGTACGCCATGACCATAGCGAGCGACGCGGCACCGCATTCCAGCGCTTCGAGCTGCATTATGACAGGCACCTTCGCAGCACCTTTTGTGACAGTCGGTTTTATTCTCTTTTCGCTCATTTTCCGATTACCTTACTTGAATAAAAATTTCAGCGGAGAAATAGTTTCTACAACGATCTTAGCGTCGTAATTCCCGTCCGCGAGCGCGATCGGAGCATACGCGACCGGTCTGCCATACTCGTCATACTTTACCGTGGATATGCGAAAATCCTGAGATTCGATACGCACCGACATATCGGATGTTATCTGAGATGTCGCCGTTTCGGTGAGCATTACAGTCGCTGTGCCGTTCTCTATGACCGCCATAGCGTTCGCAGTCGTTTCGAGTTTTCCTACCGATGCCCACGCGAACATACCCCCGAGCAGAAGTATCACCGCCGCGAGTATTATCCAGATACCGGGATTTGTGACCTTCATATAGTCGTGGAGTTGCTCCGGCGAGTTTATTCTGTCAAGCGCCTGCTGATTGAATATTTTGTTTTTCTGTTCTGCCATTTTTCTCACCCTAAATTCTTTGTTAATGTCAGAATATTCTGACCGTCCTTGTATTCGTAATTGACACCGTCCATTGATTTTTTTACCATGAAGATGCCGAGTCCGCCTTTTTTCCGCTCCTTCATCGAACGATCGAGCTTTACATCGGGCTTTGCGAGCGGATCATACGGCTTGCCCTGATCTATGAAGCTCATAGTTACCGAAAGCGGGTCTTTTGAAGTTTCGACGCGTATCGTGGCGGGACCTACCTCCGGATCGTAAGCATAGCTCGCAATGTTGACAAAGACTTCTTCGATCGCGGTCTCTATCTGAAATCTCGGCTTATGTCCGCAGCCTATCTCATCAAGGGTCTCGCCCACAAATCCAAGCACCTGCGGAAGATTTTCCTTCACCGCCAATAGATCAATCTGCTTCATTGCGCACCGCCTTAAATAAGGTTCAGGTCTTCAATGAAACCGGTGACCTCAAAAACATCGTGTATATCTTCGTTTGCGTTTGCCACAAACATCTCGCCGCCCTGTTCCTCCATAACGTCCATAGCTCCCGCAAGAACACGCAGTCCCGCACTGGAGATATATTCGAGCTTTTCAAAGTCGAAGGTAAGCTTCTCAACATCGTCAAGAACCTCATCAAGCTTTTCTTCAAGATCGGGCGCGCGGTAAGAGTATCAAGTCTTCCGTCAACAGCGACTGTGAGTTCTTTTCCGTTTTTGTTTACTGTGATGTTCATAGTGTTTCCTCCGTTTATTTTATTGTGACAGCCAGCATGGTAAGGTCGTCGAACTGCGGGGCATCACCCACAAACTCGTTGACAGCGTCGCGTACATTTCCGAGAAGCTTTTCCGGTGGTGCGTCCGGCTCCCTGCTTTTCTCGCTGTCGTCCCGTTTCTCCGGCGGACAGCGTTTGATGTATTCCTCGAAGGCGGGCTGCGCGGCGGCGGTTATCCTCTCCTCCCAGCCGTTCTCGAAGAAGTAACAGGTCTCCTCGTCGGGGGCATAGTAGTTGTCGCTCTTCATTATCGCCGCGTTCCTGCACCCGCCTGCACAGCGGTCTATGTACTTGCAGTCCCGGCACTTCCCGCTCTTGTCGCGCACCTCGGCGACCGTGGTATGGCAATGCTTGTTGAAGTCGGACTCAAGCCCGATGATCTCCTTTAGCGGAGTTTCAAACAGGTTCGGGAAGTTCTCCGCGTACCCGCAGTCCGCCATTCCCATACAGGGGCAAACCATTCCGTCGGCACCGATGTAGAAGTTGCTCAGGAGCACACCGCAGGAGGGGGCTTTCTGCTCTCTTTCCACGGGACATTCGCGCTTGTAGTAGATTTGCCATTCTTCCTCGCCCGGGGAGTAGAGGAACGCTCCGGACAGCATAATGGAGAGCGGCGCGTCGTCCTCGAAATACTGAGGGATATACCGCTCGATCATTTCGAAGTTTTCCTGCGGGGTGAGCTGCAAGTCCGCGACCTCCGGCTGCGCCCATTCTCCGAGCTGCATCATCGAGCCGGCCTTCAAGCTTCTGACCCCGAGGGACGCGAGGAGCTTCACCGATTCTCTCAGGACTCCCATATTCTTCCTGTGTACGCACATGGACACGGAAATGCTGTAACCGCGCTTGTTCAGCAGCTTTATCGCCTTTATCGTCTTTTCCTCCGCGCCCTCGACTCCGCGCAGGAAATCGTGCATTCCCACGCCGTCGTAGCTCAGCTGGAATGAGGGGTGCTGGCCGCGCTCTTCGAGCTCGTCAAGCAGTTTTTCATCGACGAGCCAGCCGTTGGTGTAGATAGTGATTATCGTGATCTCACGCTCCGAAAGCGCGCTTACGATATCGAGGAAATCGTCGCGTATGAGCGGTTCCCCGCCGGTAAGCCCGACCTTGTAAACGCCGCATTCCGCAAGACTGTCGGCGATCACTAATTTGCAAATAATTGATAATTTCGTCAGTTTACAACACATTCGCATCGTTTTTTTTAATATCGACGAATTCGCTTAACACAGGCATGTATCGAAGCACGATGAGAAAACACGGCTGAAACGGCGGCCAAAGCGTCTCATTCCCTTTAAAAGCGGGAATTTTCGGCTGTCACATCCGATCTGTGATGTCAATTTACGGAGGCTCTACTGCCAAAATCGTAAAAATGAACGCGATACTTTATGCCGCGAAAGCCTATTGACAGTGAGTATGCGTGTGGTAGGCTGGTAGCCGGGCAGCAGCCCCTTGGGGATGCCTGCCCGTGCTGCCGGACTACCGCAC
>JAFZOA010000758.1 GCA_017550775.1 Ruminiclostridium sp.
AACTTTACCGCAAGAAGCGTTTCGATAGACGGCGAAAAGGCGAACCTCACCCCGAAAGAGTACGATCTGCTGTTCTACCTCGTTCGCAACAAGAATATCGCGCTTACAAGAGACAAGCTTCTGTCAGAAGTCTGGGGATATGACTTTTTCGGCGACGACAGAACGATCGACACGCATATCAAGATGCTTCGCAACAATCTCGGAGAATACCGCAAGTTTATTGTGACGCTCAGAGGCATGGGCTATAAATTTGAAGTATGAGCAAAACCGAAGAAAAATCAAGGCTTGATCTTTTTCGCCGCAGTATCCGTTTTCGTCTGTGGAAGATATTCTTCCTGTTTACTGTGGCTATACTTGCATTTCTGTTTATATCGCAGGTCGTACTTATGCCTGCGATATATCGGTTTATAAAGACCCAGGAGTGCATTTCGACCGCACTGGAGATCCAGGATGCATGGAATACGGACAAGCTTAACGTTATAATTGACGAAAGTGCAAAGAAAAAGCAGCTCGGCATACTGATTCATTTCCCGAGGTCGTCGATAGGCGGGCTTCCGTTCACTTATTCGCGTGATACGACCGGTTCTTCTGTCTCGATAGACCGCCGTGTGAGCGATGAAATGGTCGAAGAACTCCGAAATTCCAAAACGGGAATGGTGTTTTTCCCCGTAGATGACGACACCAAGGAATCGTTCCTTCTTGCTACTTATGTCGGTACTTCGGAGGATCCTGCCGGGTATATCTTTATCTACGCGTTTCTCGAACCGACCGGTACGACTACACAGATACTCGCGAATATCTTTCTTATGTCCTCGCTTGTCATAGTTTTCGTGTCTATGGTAGTTTCGGTCATAATATCTTCAAGCATCTCAAAGCCGATCATAAGCATATCGAAGTCCGCGGACAAGCTTATCACCGGTGAATTCTCCGTTACGCCTTCTTCTCACGACTACAGCGAGATCGTTGTCCTTACCGACAACCTCAATATGGCTTCGGAGGAGATATCAAAGACTGAAAAACTCAGAAAAGATCTGCTTGCTAACATATCGCACGACCTGCGTACTCCGCTTACTATGATAAAAGCATATGCCGAGATGATACGCGATCTTTCGGGAAACAACCCGGAGAAACGCGAAAAGCATCTCGGGGTCATAATAGACGAGACAGACAGGCTCACGCTTCTTGTCAATGATATACTCAACCTTTCAAAGCTCCAGAGCGGTGCTGTGCAGCTCGACAGAAAGGTCATCAATTTCAGCCTGCTGCTTCAGGAGATAGTCTCGCGGTTCTCAATGCTCGATGAAACGAAGATCGAGCTTCAGTGCGAGGACGATGTCCATATAAACGCGGACTCGAAACAGCTCGGACAGGCTGTATATAATCTGATAATAAACGCGATAAACTATTCTGGCGTTGATACCGTAACCGTAAGGCTTTATGGAATAGAAGGAGGCAAGGCGCGCTTTGAGGTCGAGGATAAGGGCGTTGGAATATCCGCCGATAAGCTTCCGCATATCTGGGATCGATATTATAAAGTGACCCGTTCCGAAAATTATCAAAGAGCAGTTAAGGGAACCGGTCTTGGTCTTTCCATAGTCAAGGGCGTATTTGAATGTCACAGATTTGAATACGGTGTTGAGAGTGAGGAAGGTAAGGGAACGCTTTTCTGGTTTGAATGTGA
>JAFZOA010000759.1 GCA_017550775.1 Ruminiclostridium sp.
CGCAGATAGATCTTCCGGACAACAAGCGCTCCGGACTTGTGGAAGCGGTGAAGATACTGAAAAACATCGAGGATATCGCGATAACGCGCTTTGCGGAAAAGGACGTTGTGCGTCACAAGCTCGTCCAGGATATAGTAAAGGCTTACGAAAAGTTCAGCGAGAAAAAGTTCTGATGAATTATCCTGCCGTTTATGGCGGAAAAAAGATAAATGGAGGAAAGAAAAATGGTCAGCATAAGAGTTTTCGGTTCAAATAAACAGAAGCTTATCCCGATAACCCGTGAGCTTCGCTCGATAGTAAAGTACAGCTGCAGCGAAACGCTTTACGAGGAAGGATATAAGGGCGATTTTGAAGTCTCGGTAACATTGACGGACAACGAAGGTATCCGTGCAATAAACAAGGAATACCGTGACATCGACCGCGAGACAGACGTTCTCTCATTCCCGATGACGAACGAAGGAGAAGAGTTTACTGTCGATCCCGAGACCGGCTGCAAGATGCTCGGAGACATCGTTATTTCCATAGAAAAGGCGCTCTCTCAGGCCGAGGAATACGGCCACGGATTCAAGCGCGAACTCGCGTTCCTTACCGTGCATTCAATGCTGCATCTTCTTGGTTATGACCACGAGAGAAGCGAGGAAGAAGAGAGAGAGATGTTCGGCAAGCAGGAGATAGTGCTCGAAGCTCTCGGGCTCGGCCGCTGATATGAAGAAAAGATCGGGAGTCCTGAAAAGCTTCTACTTCGCGGGAAGGGGAATAGCGTTCTGTCTTCGTCACGAGCGCCATCTTCGCATTCACCTTGTAATGACCGCGTATGTGATGTACTTTTCGACGTTCTATAACTTCACGAAAACGGACTACGGAGTTCTGATACTGACCTGCGCCGCTGTCATTTCAATGGAGATAATCAACACCGCGGTCGAGGTCGTTATCGACAAGGTTTCGCCGAAATACAATATTTTCGCGATGATCGGCAAGGATATCGCTGCCGGAGCGGTACTGTTCTCGGCTGTCGGCGCAATAGCCGTCGGAATTTTCATGTTCTGGGATCCCGCGGCGTTTGTGAGGATATTTGAGTATTTCACCTCCGACTTCATAAAGCCGCTCATACTTCTCGCGACGTTAGTTGCCTCGGTATTGTTCATAATGCACGCGAAGCCGCGTAAGCTCGGACATAAACGTACAGATAAAGGAAAAGAGATAAAAGATGACTAAATCGGTTTTTGTTGCGGTAACAGGTCGTCCGAACGCCGGAAAATCCTCGCTCACCAATCTTCTTGTGGGCGAGAAGATAGCGATAGTAAGCCCTAAGCCGCAGACCACGCGCACCCGCATAAACGGCGTTCTTACGAAGGGCGAGACCCAGTTCGTATTTATTGACACGCCCGGTATGCATAAACCGCGGACAAAGCTTTCGGAGCAGATGGTAAAGGCGATAGACGACAGCATCGCTGACGTTGAGGTGTCGCTTCTTGTCGTTGATGCAACAAAAAAGCCTGCTGCTTACGAAGAAAAGCTTATACAGGATTTCAAGGCTAAGAAATGCGACGTTATCCTGCTTATAAACAAGGTCGATCTTATAAAGAACAAGGGCGAGCTTCTCGGGATAATCGATGAATACTCCAAAATGTACGATTTTGCGGATATCATACCGATAAGCGTTCTGAAAAAGGACAATACGGATATC
>JAFZOA010000760.1 GCA_017550775.1 Ruminiclostridium sp.
CTCGGCAGGGCTCTGCCCTGCACCCGCAAGGGGGCTACTCGCCCCCTTGACCCCTCGGCAGGCTGAGCCTGCACGCATTCCGTATGCAGCTTCTCAGCAATGGACGAGTTATCTGCCTCGCAGTTCAGAGTTTCTTCGATCTTACCCGGTCTCCGAGTTTCGGAGACCGGTTTTATAATGTAATAAATTTCTGTTTTTTCTATTGAAAAATCGTCCGAAATATGTTATTATAAAGTGTATATCTGTTGTTAAGGATCATCGGTTTGCAAAACGGAGGCTATCATATATGAGAAGATCTGGTATTTCGGCTTTTGCTGCTGTGCTTGCCGTTATAATGTCGCTTTCGGGGTGCTATTTCTTCCCGGACGAGGAAAAGCTTCTCGACCCGCCGGTCATAGCGCCGGACGACGTCGCCTATTCCACATATACTGCCCGCATGAAGGATATCGAGAGCATCAACACTGCCGCCGGCTATGTCCGCTCCAAAACCGAGGCGGAGTGCTACTTCACCGACTACACCGGTCAGCTCAAAACCATTCACGTCCACGCAGGCGACTTCGTGGAGAAAGGCGACCTCATAGCGGAAATGAACGTCGGCGAGCTTGAATACCTCCTTGAGATACAGGAACTTCGAGTTCAGGCGGCACAGCTCCGCTATAACTCCTCCGGCTCACAGGCGGATAAGCTTGACCTTGAGATCGAGCAGAGCACGCTCGAAATGTACCGTGCGCAGTATGCGGGAGCTATGATCTACGCTCCGGTAAGCGGACAAGTCTCATTTGTCATAAAGCTCGACCCAGGCACCGAGATCGACCCTTACCGCGTCGTCGCGCGTATCGCAGATCCCGGAAAGCTGTATGTCGAGGCGGAATATACCGGCGACAAGGACGCTTTTACAGTAGGCGACAGCGTTACCCTCACGGTGGACGGCGTAGTTTACGACGGAAAGATATCCTATACTCCGAGGACTGCGGCAGAGGAAGGCTCTGACAACATTAAGACTCTCCGCGCCGAGTTCACCGGCGAAATGCCGCCGTTCGGCTATCTCGGCAAGATAGCGGATATAAAGAAGGTACGCGAAAGATCGGAGAACGCGGTCGTGATACCCAAGACCCTGATAAAAACGGACGGCGACCGACAGTATATCCAAGTATTCGACAACGGCGAAAAGACCGAGCGCAACATAACCGTCGGCATCACCAACGCTACCGAAGCTGAGATAACAAGCGGGCTCAGTGCGGGCGAAGCGGTGATAATGAGATAACGGCGGCTTATCTGACGGGAGAACATAGAGTGTTTACTTTACTATTCAGGAAGATGCGCAAGACGAAATGGATGGTCTTGTGCCTGTTCATAGGCTTTCTAATGGCAGCCGGCATGATGAGCACCGTTCCGATATACATGGACGCGTCGCTGCAGCGCACCCTCATAAAGGACATGGAAGCGTACCAGACAAGCTCCGGTGACTTCCCCGGCATTTACTCCGTCGAGCGCGACTTTGCCGAGTCCGTGAACGCGAAGGAGCGTGCAGAGTTCATCACCTACATAACCGGTGAGGTGAAGGAGCGCATAGACTACCTTCCTATCCCCGCTGCTGCGGGCAAGACGGTCATCGGCGACAATATGCAGTACATCTCCACCGGCGGCGTCAGGGGTACCGTCAACACGCGCACCCGTATCGCGGCAATGACAGGGCTGTCCGACCATATCGCGATCACGGCGGGAAGAATGTACTCCGAGAGCGGAATGTCCGAAGACGGAATGCTGGAGGCTGTCGCGAACGAGACCGCGCTTAAGAACCTCGGCATCTCGCTTGACGGCGTTTATCCGCTCACCGGCGGAAATACCAGCGCAGGAGAGCTGTCCGTACGCATCGTCGGTATATATGAGCAGTCCGACGACAACGACGTGTACTGGTCGGAGAAGCTTTCGTCCTACCCGAGCACGCTGTTCGTGAACTATGACCTGTTCACGGGGAAGCTGACCGATGAGGGACACGTCAGACCCAACACGGTGGCGGTGCGGTACGCGCTCGACTATCAGGCTATGGATATGAACGACATATCCTTTGCGGTCACGGCAATAGAGGAGGACGCGGAGTTCTACCCTACCCTCGGCTGCAAATTCGGCATGGGCGTTCTGAGTATATGGAAGAAATACGCAAAGGAAGCCGAAAAGCTCACCGGCATACTGTGGGTATTGCAGATACCCACAATGGTGATGCTCGCGTTCTACCTGTTCATGGTGTCCAAGCTCAATGTGGAGCAGGAAAAGAACGAGATCGCCGTGTTCAAGAGCAGAGGCGCGGGCTCATTGCAGATATTCGGTATTTACGCGCTCGAAGCGGGCATACTCGGGGTCGCGACTCTGATACTCGCGCCGTTCATAGGGCTTGCGATGTGCCGCTTCCTCGGCGTATCGGACGGTTTCCTCGAATTTGTCAACCGCACCGGCATCTCCGCGAAGATAACTCCGGGCGCGATACTGTATTCTCTGCTCGCCGTGGTGATATTCTTCGCGGCGACCATGATACCGATAATACCAGCCTCAAAGCTGTCAATAGTGCAGTACAAGCAGAGCCGTACCAAAGTAGTACGAATGTCGCTGTGGGAAAAGACCGGCATCGACTTCCTGCTCACCGCTGTCGGGATCGGCTTCTACATCATCTACACCTCCGGCGAGCATACCTCGGAGACGTCTACCGGCGACATAGACCCGCTTTTCTTCATCTTCTCGACCTGTCTGATCTTCGGGCTCGGGCTGATGTTCATACGGCTGTACCCGTATCTTCTCAATCTGCTTTACCTCATGTTCAAGCCGCTCTGGACGCCGGCGCAGTACATGGCGATAACCACGGTCTGCCGTTCTCAGGGCGGACGTGAGCGCTTTCTGATGCTGTTTCTGGTGGTGACATTCTCGCTTGGCATCTTCTCGGCGAACACCGCGCGGACTATCAACAACCAGAAGGAAGACCGCGTTCTGTACGCCGCCGGAGCCGACGTTGTGGTCAAGGAATACTGGCTTGAAGCTACCGCGTCCGACGGGAGCGCAGTTACCGGCTATGTGGAGCGCGACTTCGACCGTTTTGAAGAGCTTGAAGGTGTCGAGACCGCCACAAAGGTGATGATAAACAAGAAGACCAAAGTAACGGTGAACAGCAAGACCGAGGACAACGTCACCCTCATGGCGGTGGAGCCCTACAAGTTCTCACAGACCGCGTGGTTCAGGAACGACCTGCTCCCGGTACACTGGTGGAACTATGTGAAGGCGCTGCAGGACTGTCCCTCCGGCGTGATCGTTTCACGGGCGCTCGCCGACAAGTACGAAATACTCCCCGGGGACGCGATAGACCTCAAATGGTCGCGCAACGAGAAGATAAGTGCGCCGGTGCTTGCGATCGTGGACTACTGGCCTGGCGTGAACCCGAACGTGTCCGCGAAGCCGGTATCCGGGAAGAGCAAGCAGAAGATAAACGAGGACACCGGCGAGGAAGAAATGGAGACCGTCAACTCCTACGCGGTGAACTGCTTCGCGGTGATGAACTACTACTACACGAGCACGGTGTCCGATATGGAGCCGTATGAGGTATGGATGAAGCTTAAGGACGGCGCTTCGAGCGAGGCGCTGTACGCGGACATCAAGGCGAAGAAAATGCCTGTCGAGAGCATTACCGACGCGTCCCAGCAGCTCATAAGCGTCAAGAACCAGCCGCAGCTCCAGGGTATGAACGGCTCGCTCACGCTTTCGTTTGTGGTCATAATCACCATGACGGTGATAGGCTTTCTTATCTACTGGATACTATCGATACGGAGCCGGACGCTGCAATTCGGCATACTGCGCGCTATGGGAGTTACCTTCCGCGAGATCATCGGCATGATAGGTTATGAGCAGATTCTCGTTTCGGGAGTCTCGCTCGCGATGTCATTCGTGATCGGCGGTATAGCGAGCGACCTGTTCGTACCGCTTTTCCGCTCGATGTACAGCCCCGCGGATCAGGTGCCGCCGTTCCTTGTGGCGGCTTCACAGAGCGACTACATAAAGCTGTACATAATAATCGTCATCATGCTCGGCGGCGGCTTCGCGATACTCGGCGCGCTGATACGGAAGATAAACATCAACAAGGCGCTGAAGCTCGGCGAAGACTGATAACAGGCAATACATACATAACGGAGGAAATACACTATGGGACTCAGGTTTCATAAAAGCATCAATATCTGCAAGGGCGTAAAGCTCAATCTCAGCAAATCCGGCGTCGGAGTAAGCCTCGGCACCAACGGCGCTCGCTACTCACTAAACACGAGCGGCCGGCGCACCGCGACCTTTGGAATACCCGGCACGGGGCTGTCCTACGTCAAGACGTTCAGCAGCGGCAGCAAGAAGAAAAAATCCACCTCGGAGGCAAAGACCAAGCGCGAGGAGCTCAAAAAGCAGAAGGAAGAGCTTGCCGCGCAGAAAGCCGAGCAGAAGGCGACCGAGCTCCAGGAAAACACTCTGAAAGCGGAGGAAGCCGCGAATTACGTCGAGGTCATCAAGTCGGTACACAAGGAATGTGAGAACGACATGGACTGGAACGCGGTGCTCTCATCTCCCCCGCCCTTCGTTAAGGGTCAGCCCGGCCCGCGTGAATCGGAGGCGCAGAAGGCTCTCGACGAATACAAGCCCGGGCTTGCGGGGTAGCTGTTCGGTGACGCGAAGGCGCGCGAGAAGCTTGAGACTGCCCTCGCGGACGCAAAGAAAGCCGACGAAGCGGAGTTTGCGGACTGGCAGGCGAGCTATAAGTTCGCACAGCGCATCATCGACGGCGACACAGACGCGTACCTCGAAGTCGTGGAGGAAGCCAACCCCTTTGAGGACCTTGTCGAGTACGGAAGCGACTTTGAGTTCGGCACAGACGACCCTTCGGTAATGGAGACCGAGTTCCGTGTGAAGGCGGACGAGGTAGTCCCGAAGACCGCAGTCACCGTGCTCAAAAGCGGAAAGCTTTCCGAGAAGGAGCTCACCAAGACCGCGTATTACGACCTTATGCAGGACTATGTGTGCAGCTGCGCCGTGCGTATCGCAAGGGAGATATTCGCGCTGCTGCCGGTGGGCGGAGTAATAGTCCATGCGGTGGATAACGTGCTCGACACCGCGACCGGAAACGATACCGAGACCACGATACTCTCGGTGCTGTTCGAGCGGGAAAAATTCGATCAGGCGAACTTCGACCGTATCGACCCTTCGGACTTCGTGAACTCGTTCACCTGCAACATGAAATTCACAAAGACAGCGGGCTTCAAACCCGTAAAAAGGCTGGGAGAACAGTAACCGGCACATACCGCCGACAGAGAGACAGGCGGCTTTACATCGGACAGAAGAAAGGTTGATAGAATGCTTAGTCTGAAAAACATCACCAAGAACTACAAAATGGGCGACACGACGGTTGAGGCGCTGCGCGGGATAAGTGTTGACTTCCGGGACAACGAGTTTGTCGCGGTGCTCGGACAGTCGGGCTGCGGCAAGACCACCCTGCTCAACATCATCGGCGGACTTGACCGCTACACCTCCGGCGACCTCATCATCGGCGGCGTTTCCACAAAGAAATACCGCGACCGCGACTGGGACACCTACCGCAATCACA
>JAFZOA010000761.1 GCA_017550775.1 Ruminiclostridium sp.
GCTATCCGCTCTGCTACGGGTGCAGCCACTTCCTCGGCACCGAGCTTGAGGCGGAGCTTCGCGACTGGTACTTTATCTGCAACGCGGGCATTTATACGGCGAGCATCATGGCGAACGGAGACATAGCCGCGTGCCTTGACATAGAGCGCCGCCCGGAGCTGATACAGGGCAATATCCGCAGGAACACGTTCAAGGAGGTATGGCTCCGCGAGTTCAGACAGTACCGCGACCCGTCCTTCCGGAGCTGCGAGATGTGCGACAAATGCGAGGACAGAGCGTTCTGCAACGGTGATTCCTTCCACACATGGAACTTCGACGAGCACCGTCCGGAGCTCTGTATGAAGGAAATACTCAAATTCTGAGAGAAATTTCAAAAAAACACTTGACTTATAGAGAAAAATGTGATAGAATATATAAGCAATCGGTTCGCGCCTGTCGTATGACACATTTTCCGGTTGCCTTACGGAGAGGTGTCCGAGTGGTTTATGGAGCCGGTCTTGAAAACCGGTGATCCCGCAAGGGACCGTGGGTTCGAATCCCACCCTTTCCGCCAATGGCATCGCCACAATACAGAAGATTTCGGCATTTGGAGAAATACCCAAGTGGTGAAGGGGCTCCCCTGCTAAGGGAGTAGGTCGGTAACACGGCGCGAGGGTTCAAATCCCTCTTTCTCCGCCACGGGCTCTGTGCCCGTAGCAAACCGCTGCAGTTTTAACTGCGGCGGTATTTTTGTTCAGTGGAAATAACACGACAAAGGATAGTTTCTCTCCTCCCAAAACGAAAACCTCCCCGGTTCATGCTCTGAACCGGGGAGTATGTATTGTTATTCCTGCGGTATATCGCTCAGAGAAGCCGCTTCTTCCTTTTCAACCTCTTCTTTCGCCGCCGCTTCTTTTTTCGCTTTCACTCTTTCCGCCTCGGCATTCTTCTCTTCGGTCTCTTTGTTCAATTCGGTGTAGAAATTGACGATAACGGAAGTAATAAGTGAAACAACAATGATACCATATATACCGAGCAGTACCGAAAGTATTCTTCCGAGAATTGTTACTGCGGACATATCACCGAAGCCTATAGTAGTTACAATCGCGAAGCAGTACCATAGCGCGTCGCCGTATGTTTCCATGTCAGGCTCGATCATGAACAGGGCGAAAGAGAACGACACAATAAGTATCATAAGACCGGAAAGGATCTCAAGCGCCATTGATTTGCGTATTACCTTGACAAGTATATCGTATCTGATGTGAGCAAATGAAAGCTTAGTTACACGGTAAAGCATCTGCCACGGGAGCACATAGCCGAGTGCGAACATCGACAGATAGTCGCTGTAGTTATCGGAGAGTAGTATCAACGTAAGTAAGGCTGTCCAAAGTACCATAGCGATGATATTTACCACAAAATTGGCTTTTTTCTTTTTCTTTATGATAGATGTCAGGCACGAGAAGTCCATTACCGCCAAATAAATGGTGCAGCAAATCGTAAGAACAAGCGGAGAATCTTCCAATGTGGCAAGCAGCATCGAGATGATAGCAAACGAAATGGTATATACAAGATTCTTTACAAACTCGACCTTTACGGATCTGCCCACGGACAGCAGACCGAGGAAGTTGGCACAGGCATTGAGCGCGAATACTGTGGACATGAACTGATAGTCGTTGTTAACTAACAACTGAAGCGCGAACGAGAAAGAGATTATTAAAACAATGGTTTCGAGAACGCGGAAAAACCGTTTGCTTTTAAAAAGCTTTTTCTTTTCCATATAATTCTGATTCCTTTCCGAACGTATGCGCAGTCGAACGATTTAGATGTTTCTACGGACAGCGAGGCAGAAAAATACCCCCGTCCCGGATGACCTGAGACGGAATCGCGGCGGGCCGTCGCCCGCCTGTCTGAGTCGAACGATTAGATGTTTCTCCGGACAGTGAAGCAGAAAAACCGTCCCTTACTGAGAGTAAGAGACGGTCTTGCCGCCGCGTATCTGCGACTGGAGGCGCCACCCAGATATGAACTGGGGATCAGGGTGTTGCAGACCCATGCCTTACCACTTGGCTATAGCGCCGATGCTTTTACTTTTGTAGAACGCGAACCTTTTTACAAAAATAAAAGCAATTGCCC
>JAFZOA010000068.1 GCA_017550775.1 Ruminiclostridium sp.
CTCATATACTACACAGCAAAAACAAAAATGAACCTGCTCAGAAGGATAGTCTACGGAGTCGTGATGCTGTGTGTTTTCGGGACCGCGTTTTTCCCGTTCAACTTTTACAGCGAAGCTCCGACTTCTATCACGATCGATCTTCACAACGATTTCGCGATCGCTCTTATGCTTGCGACAACGGTCTCGTTTGTCCTTTCCGTAATATTCGCGAAAAGCAGGAAACAGCGTATCGTCAACGCCGTTTCGATAGGATATGCGGCCGTATTTATGGTGCTGTATTTCGTGCGGTTTACGCCGCTGTTCCGGACGTTTTTCATCTGGGAGAACCTTTTTATCGTCCTGCTGCTGCTTGAATTTCACGCGGAACAGTACGAAGACAATACGGAGAAGTCCTGACCGGAAACAAAGCCCGCACAGACGATTATGCCTGTGCGGGCTTATTTTTGTACCCGGAAGTATCGGCGGTCATCACGCTCTTTATTCCGTCGGTGAAGCACGTTTTATTATGATCTCATCTTTTTCGCAAGAACGAAGTCTGCGAACGCGAACATGATCGCAAGTAGCGCCCCCGCGCATATATCACTGAGGAAATGCGCGCCCATGACCATTCTTGAAATACCCACAAGAACGGCGAATACCGTGCCCGCGGTGTACAGCAGTACATTCCTGTTCCCGCGGCTTCCGTATATCTCCGCGAGGGGCGGAAGCACGAAGATAAGAGACATACTCTGCAGAACGTGACCGCTCGGGAAAGAGCGGAAGTTGTTCCAGTCGAGCCCGAGCTCCCGGATAAGCTCGTCCGAGCCCACAAACGGCAGATACCACGGCTGAAAGTCAACCCCGGGTATGTCTTGTATCAGAAGCCTGTAACGCGGGCGGCTGAATCCGAGCTTGAGCATCCCCATGAGCATCAGCGCCGCAAGCATCACCGAACACAGCACGATAAGCCGTTTCATGAGCCGCTTGTCATATTCCTTTTTTGACGTGAAAAGCCCGACAAAGAACAGCGGATATACTCCGAAGAGAGCTCCCGCGGCTATCACAGGCGGGTTGTTTATCGTCTGCGGCAACACCCCGCCGACTGTATCTGCCGCGAACATTGCCCACGAACAGACAACGCTTGTCGAAAGTCCGAGATACCCGCACACCACCGTCCATGCGGTCTTTTTCTTTCCGGATATGCCCGAGCTTCTCACCTGTCGGCAGATAACTCCCATGTACAGCACCCACAGCGCCATGAACGGGTACATTCCGAGAATGGTGAATACCCGCCAGAAAACATTGTCGGGGGCGTGCAGAGCCTGCGCGATAACAAGGTCGTTTTCCGTACCCACGGCTATCCCGGCTGCGCACAGCAGCGCAAGCACGACAGTCGCACAAAGCATTATCTTTTCGCTCTTATTTTCCGGATGCATAGCAAGTCCTCATTCTTCTGTAAAAAATACTTTTCCGAGAGTTCCGTCAACGCGTATCCGGTCACCCGTATGTATCTGCGTTGAGGCGCTCTGACAGCTCACCGCCGCAGGGATCCCGAGCTCGCGAGCGACAATGACCGCATGGGAAAGCGGTGCTCCGACATCGGTGACAAGAGCGGATATCTTCGGGAATACTCTTACCCAGCCTATGTTCGCGGCGGGAACGACAAGAATGTCACCCTGTTCGATAGTGTCAATCTCATCAATGCTTTTCAGGACACGCGCAGTTCCCTCGCACTGCCCCGCCGACCCCGCAACGCCGTTTATCACGCGGCTGTCCGTCTGCACCGCGGCCTCTCCGAAACGGTAGTAACCTCCGGGGCTGCCCGCACTTTCCCACTCCTCAGGTGTGAAACGCCCGCATATCATGCTCGGGAAATTCGGCATGGTCATCTGCTTTTCGTAGTTCTTACGCCTTGCCGGTATCTTTGCGGTGCAGCTCTCGTCACCCGCAAGAAGCTCCTTCACCTCTTCGATGTACAACATGAAAATGTCGTCACCGAGCCCTGTGAGCGCTCCCGCTCGGAGAAGGTATTCGCGTATGACGCAGAAAAGCCTCAGCGCGTCGCTTCTTATCGTCTCTCTTCCCGCAACGGAGGCAGCGTATTTTTTCAGGATACGGCCGATCTTTGCACTCTGTGACGGGTACTTTTCCCTGAACTCGCCGAGCGCTTCCTCGCAGCGTTTTTCCTGCGCGGATTTCATAGCGTATGCGTCAACGCCGGAGCGCCTGTAATCCTCGATCACGTTGTCGGGGAAGCTTTCGTTTTCGTACGGGAACGGTATCGAGAGCTCCATTTCGTCGGCGTCGCGGTGACCGTATTTTAACGTGTATTCCTCGCGCGTCATTATCCCCGCGATGATATCTGCGATACCGAGCAGAGGCCCCAGACTCTCGATATTGCCCTTTCCCGAGCAGTCTGACATGAGCCTGTCGGCAAGCTCCGTTCCGCATATTTTTTCGATCTTTTCTCTCGTTCTGAAAAGCGAGCGCACATCAAGCCCGCCCATTATCGCGGACAGAGATCCGCTCATGAACGGCTCACATTCATTGTTCCATATATCGAGAAGCTCGCTTTTGCTCTCCGCCTTCCGCAGCATTCCGATCATCTCAAGGCTTATCCCGGTGAAGTTCCCCTTTAATTTTTTGGGCTTGTATTTCGGGTTTTTCTTCCGGAAGGATCCCTTGATGATATTTCCTGCCGCTTTGCGCAGCAGCTTCCTGTCATACGGATAAACGGGTATCTCGGTATCGGGTATGCCGCCTGCGAGCTCTTTTATTATCCCGAAAGCCTTCTCCTTTTTTACGCCGAATGACATTATCATTGAGCAGATACCGCTGATATTCAGATAAAGCTGACCGCAGACATTCGAGATAAGTGGTATGCCGATCACCGACGAGATCATATTCACCATTCCGAACGTCACAGGTGAAACAGGGCGGAGAAAGATCTCACCGACATTTGTTTTTGAGAGAAGAAGTTCCCCGCACAGCGAATCGTTTATGTCATAATCATCATAGTTGTTGCGGGAAAGTGTGGTTATGGGTCTTGACTGGAGTATATAAACGCGCCCGCCGGAGACTGCCCATTCGATGTCTTTCGGGACTCCGTCAGAAGCGATCTTTTTTGCGTATCCGAACAGCTTTTTTGCGTAGGGTGCCATTTCCGGGCTGCCGCTGTAAGCGTACCTGACGGCATCTATCTCAAATTCCCCGTCCACGCCCTCGCCCGAGACGAGCTTCTCACCGGCTCCGCGTACAAAGCTTCCCGTCATCCTGCCCCGGCTCGCGCTTATCGGATCGGCAGTAAAGAGTACGCCCGCATAGTCGGGAGCGATGTACTGCTGGATAACTACTGCGGTACCGCCCGCCTGCGTTCCTCTCTCCTTTGCGTACACGCCGACGCGCTCGTTATCCGCCGAAGCTGCGACAGTCAGCACCGCTTTCTCTATATCCGCAGGTCTGACATCGAGAACCGTTTCGTAAGCGCCCGCAAAGGAATCCTCCGCGCCGTCCTCGCCGACAGCCGACGATCTCACCGCGTATGTGCGGCTGCCCGATGAAAGCTTCCTGACGAGCTGTGCGAGCTCATCCGCGGCTTCGCTTTTCATCTTTCCTCCCTCGAACGCCTGTGCTGCGATGACATACCCATGCGGTACGGGAAGTCCCATACGGGACATTCTGCCGAGGCTGTCCGCTTTTCCTCCGATGTCACATCCGGCTCCGACAGCCGTTTTCAAGTCAAAAATATACATATCAGTCACCCAGCATTCTCTCAACATTGTCGCAGACGAATTTTTTCAGCACATCGTCATTCATCAGATCAATACCGCATACATCCCGTATTTCCTCGTGCCGTAGCACCGCGAGCTCGTGTATGCTCGAAAGCTCGAATGCGATAAGCCGACATTCGCCTTCCGATCTGCGCCCGCCGAAATGCTCCGTTATGAATTGCAGGCTCGATCGCTTATCGCCGATCTTTCTTGTCACGAGGGTGTATTTTGTGAGCGCCTTGCAGTACTTGAAATAAGAGAGCATAAGCTTCATCGTTCTGTAATGAGCTTCCACAAGCTTTTCCTTTGGCGAAAGTCCGCCGGTCATTATCTCGCCGAGAGAGGGGTCAAGCTTAAGCGCGCTGCGGTGTATTTTTGAGTAAACTTCGTACAGAAGTTCTTCCCGCGAACCGAAGCAATAGTTTATCATAGCAAGATTAACACCGGCTTTCTGCGTTATAGCCCGGGCGGTAACCTTATCCAGGTCGTCACATTCGACCATGAGCTTTTCCGCAGCGTCAATGAGTGCGGCTCTGGTTTTTTCAAGATCGCGCTTCATATAACCCTCCATTAATTAAACGTGTTTAATTAACTTGATTATACACCATGGACCCTCATTTGTCAAGAGGTATTTTTATATTTATTCAAAATAATATGTGTCACCCCACAGTACTATATTAACGCCTTTATATTTTTGAAATGCCATAGTTTTGACAAAAACACAATATTTCTGATAGATAAAATATGCTCAGGAATGTTATAATATAATGACAGTAATAAGTGATGACATCACGAGGTACACTATGATACGGAGAATACTTAACGCACTGCTGTTTCTTATCCTGATCGCGGTGCTTGAACTCAACAAGAACACGATCGTCGGCTGGGCAGTGTTTATCCTGCTTACGGCGGGGTATGTGTATTTACGGGAAAAGCCGCTCAAAGAGAAGAAATTCCTGCCGAGATTCGGGGCGTGGATCGGCTGGCTCGCGTCATTCGCGGCAGTGCTGATACTGACATATCCACCTGTACGGAGCATTCCCGCCGTCAGTGTCAGCGACCCGCAGACCACCGGCATCGTGACTGTCGCTCAGGGGCAGCTTACCGGCGTTTATAACGCGGACAAGACCGTCGAAGTCTATGCGGGCATCCCCTATGCACAGCCCCCGGTGGGAGAGCTTCGCTGGAAGGAGCCGCAGGACGCGCTTCCGTGGGAGGGAGTGCTCACGGCTGACACATTCGCACCCATGAGTATGCAGCCGACCAATCTGCCGATATACAATTCGTTGTCGCGGATAGTCGCGTATCACGACTACGAAATAACGCTTAACGACGATTTCGTGCCGCCCGTGAGCGAGGACTCGCTTTATCTGAACATCTGGAAACCCGCGGGAGATGTCAGCGGACTTCCGGTGCTGGTGTATGTCCACGGCGGTTCGCTCCAGACCGGTCAGCCGTGGTATGAGGATTACAGCGGCGAGGGGCTTGCGAAACAGGGCGCGGTAGTTGTGAATATGGGCTATCGGCTCGGAGTTTTCGGTTTTTTTGCGGACGAAGAATTGCAGTCCGAATCGCCCAACGGAACGACGGGGAATTATGGACTTCTCGACCAGATAAAAGCGCTCGAATGGGTGCGGGACAACATTTCCGCATTCGGCGGCGACCCGGACAATGTGACGCTCTCGGGGGAATCCGCGGGCGCGGCAAGTGTCAGCGCTCTGTGTACATCTCCGCTTGCCGGCGGTCTGTTCAGACGCGTGATACTCGAAAGCTCTACGGTAGCTTCCGCAAAGCCGCCGCACTCGTTCAGACTTCTCGACGAGGCACTTGACAGCGGAAAAGAGCTGAAAGCGCGGCACAACTGCGCAAATATCGCGGAGCTTCGCGCACTTCCCGCAGAGGAGCTTACACAGGAAGCCTATACACAGCACCACATCACCGTTGACGGCTATGTCCTTACCGAAACGCCGTATGAGTCATACAGGAAAGGCATACACAACGAGGAAGCGATACTTCACGGCGCGAACTCCGAGGAAAGCGGTCCGTTCATTATCTTCGACCACGCCGATATGGGCAATTACGAGTCGAAGATTCGCGGCTATTTCGAGGAATATGCCGACGAGATACTAAGTATTTATCCCGCATCGACCGACGCGGAAGCCGACACATACTGGGCGGAGATCTACGGCGCGGTATTCTTCAATTACCCGCATTACTGCCTTGACAGGCTTGCCGTACAAAACGATATACCCGCTTATGAGTACCTGTTCACAAAGCACAACGGGCGGCTCGGGTGCTGGCACAGCGGCGAAATGCCATACTGCTTCGGAAACATTCCCGACAGTTCAGAGTTGTTTGACGAGAACGACAGGGCATTGAGCAGGACAATGACCGCCTACTTTCTCAATTACATGAAAACAGGCGACCCGAACGGAGCGGGACTGCCGACATGGGATCAGAGCACAACATCTGAAAAACTCCTCGAATTCGGAGAGACAGTCGGAATGACAGATGAAACGCGGCTCGCATTGTACGACGTGCTTGACAGAATGACAGGTTGTGAATACCGCCGCCAATATTAGATGCGTTATCTCCTATGCGTGCTTCCTGCCCGCTTTTGGGAACCTTCTTTACTACGTCCTTTAGTTCCCTGCCCTGATATACGTTTTATAGTCTTTTTCCTTTTTTTACACATCAGACAAAAAACGTTGGTAAATTTCAACAAATCCGCTATTGATTTTTACGTCATGTTTTGGTATAATATTATATTATAGTTATTTCTCTGGTCGTATCAGGGAAACAAGCGGTCACTACACCCGACTGCAAAATATAATTATTATCAGGAGGAAAACGACTATGAAAGAGACGCTTACTAACCTTTGCGAGAGCTTCCTCGCGAACATTGATATGATCTACAAGCAGAAAGGCTTCAAGCTTGTGAGCACCAAGATCATGCCGATGTGCAGCTATTCGTACATCACAAGCGGCAAACCGGTCGAGCCGGAAAGTCTTCAGGAATGTCTCAGGCTCGTTGAGAGCAAGGGCGGCGGATCGCTGTCGGGAATGAGGGACGCTTATCAGTGTCCGCACGCGTGTGCGCTCGCAGTAAGCGACGACCCCGCAGCTACCATGGATTCCGACGCAATGATATTTGAAAAGCTGAAGAATGCATATACGGACTCAAAGTATATCGGTGTCGCGGCAAGTCTGCTCCCGAAGCTCGGCAAGGCGGATGAGCTCGACGAGAGGATAGCAAGAGGAAGGGCGATCTTCGACGTTCTTGCTCAGAAGCACAAGATGAACACCGACTTCCATGACTCTTTAATGACGAGCATCATAGCTTACAGTGACAAGTCCGACGATGCGATAGCTGACGAGACCGAGAAGATATACAACGAGATCAAGCCCCTCACGAGCGGCGAGTACGCGCAGGACTGCGCCCTCTTACTTACCTGCTCCGACAAGCCCGCCGAGGAGAAGATCGCTCGCTTCAAGGAGATTTTCGAGGCACTCACAAAGGACAAGAAGAACAAGTATTCCAACGGTCCGGCGATCGTAACGCTCGCGGCACTTTCTATCTTTAACGATGACGCAGGAACGCTTATAAGTGATATTATGGACGCTGCCGAATATCTTGCGGGAAAGAAGCACTATAAGGGTCTTTTACCAATCTTCAGCAAGGACGAGCGTATGCTGCACGCCGTTATGCTGGCAATGGCGGATAATATGACCGACAGCAATTATGTGTGCTCTGTCGCCGCTATGTATCTGTCGGTATTCTATATCTATGAGATAGAACAGGGTATCTCCGCAGTTACCGGTGTATTACCGCTCATGGTATGATATCGTCGGGATCCGTACACGGACAGCAAGAACAAAATAACGGATAAAACAATAAAGACGATAGGCTTATTCAGCTTATCGTCTTTTCATATCTTTCGGGAAGTTTTTTACGACTTGCGGCAAATGGCAAAATTACGCTTTCGATATGTGATACTTCCGGCACACCTTCGGTTAAATTGTTTTGTGCCGCTGCGACTTGGTTCAGCATGGCTGAATGGCTTTTGGCAACACTATCCGGGGCACTTATACATCCTCTGTATCACTTTATGCGTAAAGCTTATCTTTGCGGTAATGTATCCGGTATCACTTTAAGCTTACCATAACAAGTTGGTCGGTGAAATACGGTTCTGTGATGACAACGCCGTCCGGTATATCCCTTTTATCTTTCTTTTCAAGTGGGATTCCGCCGAGAAATCCTTCCATGAGCTCATCCTCCTTCGGAGTCATATCCTTTCCTTTTGATTCAATAAATTGCTTACGTTCTTCATCTGTCATATTTACCAAAAAGTTTCCGCTTCCGCCTCCGTCGCCTGCACGAGTCCAAAGAACAGCATCAACAGTGCCGGAGGAAAGTGCAGTAGCACGCCCGATGCTATCGACCTGTACAAGCTCGATGTTTTTGCCTGTGCGTTTGCCGATTTCGGCGAGGATAGCCGTATTAAAGCCCGCAGATGTTCCGTCGGGTGCAACATAGTCTATGGGCGGGAGAGAGCCGGTCACGCCGACCTTTATCGTCTCACCGCCGTTCTTCTCAAACTCAACTGCTTTCTGTGTCTCGTCATCGACTGCATCGGTGATGTACTCCTGAACGAGCTTGTCGAGCGTGCCGTCCGCTTTCATATCAGCTATGGCTTTATCGAACTCGTCACGCAGAGCAGTATTCTTTTCAAGCATCATAAAGGATAGACCTGTCATGCTTCGTATATCAAGGTTATTGGCGAATGTACTCTCTCCCCGGTCAGGTCTCTTGTCATAACCACATTCGATCTTGTCATTGTGAGCGCAGAGATATTGCGCAACGCTGTGCGGAACCTCCGCATACTTGACTTCTCCCGCTTCAAGCGCCATTATCATAGCATCAAGGGTATCATAGAATTTTGCTTTAAGTGACATATCCTGCACATCGATACCGTGTGAATAATTAATTGCCTTGTACTTACCGTTCAGCATAGCAGAGCATTCGTCCTCTGTAATATTGAGCGGTGAAAGTACGGCTACTGTGCCGCTTGTCGGCGGAGTTGATGTTGTCTGCGCTGTCGTATCCGCTGACGATACTGCCGCCGTGGTTGTTGCTGCCGGGGCGTTGCTTCCGCCGCAGCCCGCCGCCGCGGTTATCATAAGCGCGAGGGCGATAGTGAGTGCTGTTGTTCTTTTTGCTGTGTTTTTCATGGGTTTTCCTCCTGTTATCATTTTCTTTTCATTATATCACAAACGGCACTTTTTTGCAAGTGTTTTTAAATTCCGAAACCTGTGTCATTGTAATGGAAAGCGCTTGTTTTTTCGCGACAGATATGTTATAATAAGTGTGAAAAATAACGGAAATTCTGAACTTGTAACAAATAAGCACGGCTTTGTAAATGAAGCGCCGCAGTCTTACGATATTACCGTGCTTGCACTAACATTCAAATAAATATACAGGGGTTTAACCATGACTGTTACTATGAACAAAAACGGAAATGAACTGACGGTTTTAGTTGAGGGAAGGCTCGATACTCTCACTTCGCCCAAGCTCGAAGAAAAGCTCGATGCGGAGATAGCCGGAGTCGAGAAGCTTATTTTTGATCTTGAAAAACTCGTATACATATCGAGTGCCGGACTGCGTATCATTGCAGGAGCTATGGAAATAATGGACAAACAGGGCGAACTCATAATCAGAAACGTATGCCCGGCTGTATATGAGATATTGGATGCAACGGGATTTACCGACTTCCTGAACATAGAGTAAGCACGGCGATGTCGTCTGTTTACTGTCAGCACTACGGCAAAGAGGTATTTCATGGAAGAAATTGATATATTGGCAATTAAAGATAATCTCCCGCAGGTTCTGGACTTTGTTGAAGGCGCTCTCGATGAACTCGGATGTGATGACACAACAAAATCACTGATCGGAACCGCTGTAGAAGAGGTGTTCATCAACATTGCGAGCTACGCTTATCCCACCGAGACAGGTACTGCGACTATCCGTGTTGCTACTGTGAGCGAGCCGCTTTCCATTACTATGACCTTTATTGATAACGGCGAACGGTTTGATCCTCTTGCAAAACCCGCTCCCGATCTTAAGCTCCCCATGAGCGAAAGAAAAAAGGGAGGACTCGGAATATTTATGGTAAAGAAAATAATGGATAGCGTCAAATATGAATATAAGGACGGACAGAATATACTTACGATCGTTAAAAACGTCTGACAAACGAATATACAAAAACGGTACTTCATAGATTGAAGCGCTGTTTATTTTATTGCCGGAGTTCAGCTATGCCGCC
>JAFZOA010000762.1 GCA_017550775.1 Ruminiclostridium sp.
CAGAGCGCGTCGTCGAGGTCGCGCATATACGCGTGACCGCGGCTGTTGATCGCACCGAAGTAGTGGTCGTCCATTTCCTGTCCTTTGAGCGGCGGCGCGCCGAACAGAGTTCTTCCCGCGTAGATAAGATCCTTGCGCTTCTCATAGACGGACTTGTCGATGAGGAAGTATTCCTGCTCCGCGCCGACAGTCGCGATAACACGCTTGCTTGTGGTGTTGCCGAACAGTCTCAGTATGCGCGTCGCCTGATCGGAAAGCGCGTCCATCGAGCGCAGCAGCGGGGTCTTCTTGTCAAGCGCCTCGCCGGTGTACGAGCAGAACGCGGTCGGGATATACAGGGTGCCGTCCTTTATGAAGGCATAGGACGTGGGATCCCACGCGGTATAACCGCGAGCCTCGAAGGTCGCGCGGATACCGCCCGACGGGAACGAGGACGCGTCCGGCTCGCCCTTTACGAGCTCCTTGCCGGAAAACTCCATTATTACTGTGCCGTCGCCGGTGGGGGCTATGAAGCTGTCATGCTTCTCGGCGGTAATGTTGGTCATGGGCTGGAACCAGTGGGTATAGTGGGTAGCGCCCTTCTCCACCGCCCAGTCCTTCATGGCGGCAGCGACGCTCTCAGCGATAGAGCTGTCGAGCTCCTTGTTGCTGTTCATGGTGGCTTTGAGCTTCTTGAAGACTTCCTTTGGAAGTCTCTGGCGCATGGTCGATTCGTCGAAGACGTCCTCTCCGAACAGCCGTGTCACATCAATTGTTTCGTTCATGGTACTCCTCCTGACAAAAAAAGCGTTCCGGCATAGTTATCCCATGTCGGAACGTCATCGTTCATTTATTACATTATAGTCGAAATCGCCGGAAATGTCAACCTTTTTTTCTGTATCGCGGTATTATGCGGAGAAAAATTACTTGCACTTATATACTATGATATTCTTATCCTTGCCGCGGCGCTTGATCTCGTACTTTTTCGGGTATGCTTCAAGGAACTTCGAGAGTTGCTTGAAACCGTAAGTCCTCACATCGAAATCCGGCTTTGCGCGCTTTATGAAGGTACCCGCGGCACCGACAGCCGTAAATCCGTCGTCGTCCTGATACTTCTCGGCAGCAAGGCGCAGTAGGTTGTGTATCTCCTTGGTCTTGGCGGTGCTTTTCTGTGTGGAAGGCTTTTCCGCTTCCTTCTCGGTCTCGTCGGCAGCCTGATTTATCTGGTCTATACCTATGTTTTCGAGGAAGATAAACTCGTCGCAGCTGTTGCGGAAGGCCTCCGGGGTCTTGTTCTGCTCGCCCACGCCGATAACGTACACGCCCGACTCATGCAGATCTACCGCGAGGGGTGTATAGTCGCTGTCGCTGGATACGATGACGAACGCGTCGTACATATCGTTGTTGAGAAGGTGAATAGCGTCGATAACGAGCGCCATATCGGTGGCATTCTTGCCGGAAACATAGTCGAACTGCTGGACAGCCTTTATCGCGAGCCGCTTTATCTCCGCCTCCCACTTTTTCAGGGCTTCCTTTTTCCAGTTGCCGTATGCGCGCTTGACCACGATTCGCCCGTGCGCGGTTATCTCGCGTATCACGTCCTCTATCTTCGAGGACGGGGTATTGTCCGCGTCGATAAGGAGCACGATGTTTTTCAGATCGTCCATATCAGAGCTTTGTACCTCTTTTTTCGATTATCTCCGCCATTTCTCCCACATTCTTCATACCGGAGACCTCGCCCATGGTGAAGCGAAGTCCGAACTCCTCCTCGACTGCGGACATAAGCGTGATATGGTTGAGGCTGTCCCAGTCGTCTATGTCATCGGCGGTCGTCTCTGCGTCAACCTCGATCTCGTCGTCGTCAAAGAAGTCGCGGAACACGTTGTTTATACGCTCATATATCTTGTCCATAGCAGCTCCTTTCGGTCACTTTCTCTCAACGGAGAATGTCGCGGTCTCCTTCGGGCGGTTGTCTATGACGCGCTTTGCCTTGCCGGCGGTGCGCTCGATAGACTTAGGCTCGACGAGAGACACCTTCGTGCTTATACCGAGTACTGTTTTAAGGTCGTGATGTATGCGGCTGCGCAGAGCTTCAAGGTCTCTGTAATCCGCGAGCAGCGACGCGTCCGCAAGCTCTACCCTTACTTCAAGGTTGTCGGCGGAGCCCTCTCTGCCTACCACGAGCTGATAGTGGGGCGCAATCTCCGGCACTACCATGAGCACGCTCTCTATCTGCGACGGGAACACGTTGACACCGCGTATCTTGAGCATATCGTCCGTTCTTCCGGTGGGCTTCATCATGCGGGCGTGCGTTCTTCCGCACTTGCACTTCTCGTATGTCAGCGAGGTAATGTCGTGGGTCTTGTATCTGAGCACGGGCAGCCCTTCCTTGTCAAGGGTCGTGACCACAAGCTCACCGCTCTGTCCCTCGGGGAGTATCTCTCCGGTGGAGGGATCCACGATCTCGGGGAGGAAGTGATCCTCGTTGAAGTGCATACCGCAGCGCTCGGTGCATTCGCCGGAAACGCCGGGTCCCATGAGCTCGCTCATACCGTAGTTGTCGGTAACGAACATATGCAGCTTGCTCTCGATCTGGTCGCGCATCTCGGGGGTGCAGCCCTCCGAGCCGAGCAGTCCGAGACGAAGCTTTATCTCCTCCGGCTTAATCCCGACTTCGTTCATTACCTCGCCTATGCGCAGAGCGTAGGACGGTGTGGAGACGAGCGCGGTGGTACCGAAGTCGCGCATCATCATTACAGTCTTTTCGGTGTTGCCGGACGAGCTCGGAACTACAGCCGCTCCGATCTTTTCAAGTCCGTAGTGAAGTCCGAGTGCGCCTGTGAACAGACCATAGCCGAAGCAGATCTGAACGATGTCGTCCTCAGTAGCGCCCGCCGCCATGACTATACGCGCCATGCAGTCGCTCCACATATCAAGGTCAGCCTTGGTGTAGCCTACGACCGTGGGCTTTCCGGTAGTACCGGAGGAAGCGTGCATACGGACGATCTTCTTCATCGGCACGGCGAACATTCCGAACGGATAGTTGTCGCGGAAGTCCTCCTTGGTGGTGAAGGGCATATACTGAAGGTCGCTGAGCGCCTTGATCTTAGTGGGGTCGAACCCCGCCTTGTCGAACTTGTCCTTGTAAAGCTTCACGTTCTCGTAGCAGTAAACCGCCGCCTTTTTAAGCTTTTCGAGCTGTATCTTTTCGATCTCGCTTCTTGCCATTGTTTCGGCATCTTTGTCAAAAAACATTGTTATTTTCCTCCTGCCTGATTTCTGTATTTACAATTATTTCTTCTTCTTTTTCTTCTTGCTGCCGGTCTTTCTTACGGGTGCAGCAGCGGTTTTCTCCGCAACTACGGTCGTGGTTTTAAGCTCGCCGGAAGCCGCCGCCTCGATGCGGGCGGAAGCGGGGAGTGTATCGGTGAAAGC
>JAFZOA010000763.1 GCA_017550775.1 Ruminiclostridium sp.
AGCAATAAGCCGCCCGGAGCACCTGCTTTCTCGAGTCTGTCATAGGCGGCTGCCCTCTCCGCACAACTCTTCTCTCTTAACTCTTTGCAACTTTCGAGCCTCGTGAAAACTCGTAAGTTAGAACCGAAAGTTTTGGTCAGCGCGTCCGCGCCAAACTCCGATTTGTCTAAATTAAAACAAAATCCTAAAAAGGTGAATGTGTATGAATACCGAAGATGTAAAAAAACGGCTCTACGAGCTTTATGATACTATCGAAAAGCTGAACTACAACTACTACGTTCTCGACGACCCGACCGTCGAGGACGACGAATACGACGCTCTAATGCGCGAGGTAAAGGCGATAGAAGCAGAGCACCCCGATCTTGTCACCGATTATTCTCCGACAAGAAGAGTCGGCGGTGCCGCATTGTCAACATTCGAGAAAGTCACCCATACCGTGCAGATGGGCTCCCTCCAGGATGTCTTCAGCGAAGCAGAGCTGTACGATTTCGACGCGACGGTCCGCAAGGAAGTCGAGCCTGTATATTCCGTCGAGCCGAAGATAGACGGGCTTTCGGTCTCGCTCGAATACCGTGACGGAGTTCTCGTCCGCGGTTCGACCCGCGGCGACGGATTTGTCGGTGAAGAGATCACCGCGAATCTGCGCACGATAAAATCTATTCCTCTGCGCATATCCGAAAAACTGCCTTTTCTCGAAGTCCGCGGTGAGGTGTATATGCCGCGCGAGAGTTTTGCGAAACTTGTCGCAGAGCAGGAGGAAAAAGGCGAGCAGCCTGCGAAGAATCCGAGAAATGCGGCTGCAGGTTCGCTCCGTCAGAAGGACAGCTCGGTGACATCGAAGCGCTCGCTCGGTATCTTCATTTTCAACATCCAGCAGGTCGAGGGAAGAACATTCTCACGACACAGCGAAACGCTCGACTGGCTTAAGGAACAGGGCTTCCCGGTCGTCGGCCACACGGTCTGTGAGACGATAGACGAAGCGGTGAAGCGCGTTCGTGAGATAGGCGAAGAAAAGCACGGCTATGCTTACGACACGGACGGCGCGGTCATCAAGGTCGATGAGCTTTCACAGCGCGACATCCTCGGTGCAACTGCAAAAGTTCCGAAATGGGCGGTCGCGTTCAAGTACCCGCCCGAGGAAAAGGAAACTGTGCTCCGTGAGATAGAGGTGAACGTCGGGCGCACCGGCGCGCTTACTCCGGTCGCGATATTTGACCCGGTACTGCTTGCCGGAACGACCGTGTCCCGTGCGTCGCTCCACAATCAGGATATTATGGACAGGCTTGGTGTCGCTGTGGGAGACACCATAGCGGTGCGCAAAGCGGGTGAGATCATCCCCGAGGTCGTCCGTGTCGCGAAGCACAGCGGCAATGCGCTTTATAAGCTTCCGGACAGATGTCCCGTCTGCGGTCATGCCGCAGAAAAGGACGGCGACGAAGCCGCGGTGCGCTGTGTGAACCCGAACTGTCCGGCTCAGCTTTTACGCGGGATCGAGCATTTCGCCTCACGCGATGCTATGAATATCGAGGGCCTCGGTGAAGCTGTGGTAAAGCTTCTCGTTGAGCAGGAGCTCGTTCACAGCGTCGCCGACCTTTACGAACTGAATATGCAGGATATCCTTTCTCTGCCGGGATTTAAGGAAAAATCGGCGGGAAACCTGCTCAAAGCGATAGAAAGCTCGAAACAGGAACAACCGGACAGACTTCTGTTCGCGCTTGGGATACGCGGTATCGGACGCCGCTCGGCAGAGCTGCTCCTCAGAAAATTCGGCAGCATCGACGGCGTGATGAACGCGTCGGAAGCCGATATACTCGCGATAGACACGTTCGGAGAGGTGC
>JAFZOA010000764.1 GCA_017550775.1 Ruminiclostridium sp.
AAAGCAGACGGCACAAAGGACAAGAGCAATCTGGGAGCCAACGCGATCCTCGCGGTTTCCATCGCCAGCGCCCGCGCGGCAGCCAATGCTCTGGAGATCCCGCTTTACAGGTTCCTCGGCGGTGCCAACGCCAATTACCTGCCGGTCCCGATGATGAACATCTTAAACGGCGGCGCGCACGCGGATTCCTCCGTGGATACGCAGGAATTCATGATCATGCCCGTAGGCGCTCCCTCCTTCAAGGAAGGCTTACGCTGGTGCGCAGAAGTTTTCCATAACCTCAAGGCTCTCATCAAGAAGATGGGCGACGTTACCGCTGTAGGCGACGAGGGCGGCTTCGCTCCCAACCAGCTCAAGAGCGATGAGGACGCTATCGAGAAGATCCTCGAAGCTATCAAGGCTGCCGGCGTCGAGCCCGGTAAGGCCTTCATGATCGCTATGGACGCTGCCGCTTCCGAGTGGAAGAGCGAAAAGGGCAAAGGCTTCTATCATCAGCCCAAGTCCGGCAAGGACTTCACCACAGACGAGCTTATCGCTCACTGGGAGGCTCTTGTTGACAAGTACCCGATCATCTCCATCGAGGACGGTCTCGACGAGGAAGACTGGGACGGCTGGGTTAAGATGACCGCTAAGATCGGCGGCAAGGTACAGCTCGTAGGTGACGACCTGTTCGTTACCAACACAGAGAGACTCGCTAAGGGCATCAGCCTCGGCGCAGGCAACTCCATTCTCATCAAGCTCAACCAGATCGGTTCCGTTTCCGAGACTCTCGAAGCTATCAAGATGGCTCACAAGGCAGGCTACACTGCTATTTCTTCTCACCGCTCCGGCGAGACCGCGGATACCACTATCGCTGACCTCGCAGTTGCTCTCAACACCTGCCAGATCAAGACCGGTGCTCCGAGCAGATCCGAGCGTGTTGCCAAGTACAACCAGCTCCTCCGCATCGAGGAACAGCTCGGCGACAGCGCTTGCTATCCGGGCATGGGCGCTTTCAACGTAAAGAGATAACCTCTTGCCTCATTTAACAGTTAAGAAGAGCTTCCGTAAGGGAGCTCTTCTTTGATGCTCCCGAAAGTGCCCTCTGATTCTGCATATATCGTGAGCAGTGATAAAAATATATAAAAAGTCAAAAAAAGCCTTGCAATATGCTTAGAAATTTGATATAATATACATAATAACGGTATACTCAAGCAGCGGGAGGTATTTCATTATGACTGACAGTGTTACCGGATTACCTTCATTTGAAGACTTTCTTTCACAGGCAGGTGCTATCATCTGCTGTGACGATAAACAGTACCTTGTCGGCGCGGTCGACATCGCCGACTTCCACTATATAAACTCGTCCCGAGGCTATGATATAGGAGATTCCGTACTTCAGAAGACCGCCGAAGCGTTCAGTCTGTTTCTCCCGAACATGGCTCTGTGCTGTCGTTCCCATTCCGACCACTTCATAACCCTCGTCTGCGTCGAGAACATCGACAGCGAACGCCTTATGAACGAGCTCCAGCGCCTTAAAGTTATACTCAGAGATATCATCAACAAGGAGACCGCCGGTATATCACCGAATATCAACGTAGGCATCTACTATCTCCACAAAGGAGAGACAAATATCGTCGCCGCCGTCGATAAAGCCAATGTCGCCCGCCGTACAAGCAAGGGCAACTTCAAGCTTCCCTGTGTCGTCTACTCCGAGCACCTTATGGATATCAAGGAGAACAGCGCAAAGATACTTCCTATCTTTGAAGATTCGTTCAGGAACGAAGCGATACGCGTCTATCTCCAGCCGAAAATTTCCGCAGAAACAAAAAAGGCCGTCGGCGCGGAGGCGCTTTCCCGCCTTGTTGACGCAGCCGGTAACGTGATACCGCCGTCAAAGTTCATCACCGCTCTTGAAAAGACCGGAAGGATAATCGACCTCGACTTTTACGTTCTCTCCTTCATCTGCAAGCTTATCCGCAAATGGATCGACGAAGGACTTGAACCTATCCCTGTGTCATTCAACCTGAGCAAGCTCCATTTCCACAGTCCCACCGTTGTCGAGGACATCTGCAAACTCTCAGAGCAG
Organism: Ruminiclostridium sp.; assembly: GCA_017550775.1. Next base: position 2,069 of record JAFZOA010000764.1, read on the forward strand.
TACAACGTGCCTCCGCAGTACATCGAGATCGAGGTAACGGAGTCCATATTCTTTGAAGCGCAGGAAATGATCGTGAGCAAGGTGAACAAGCTCCGCGAATACGGCTTCAAGGTTAGCGTTGACGACTTCGGCACCGGCTACTCATCGCTCAGTCTGATAGGTGTGCTTCCCGTGGACGTGGTGAAGCTCGACAAGAGCTTCGTCAAGGAAAGTCTCCGCTCCGAGCGCGGCAACGACATCATGAAGGGGCTTATACGGATACTAAACGAGATACACCTTGAGATCGTCTGTGAAGGCGTTGAGACCGAGGAAGAAGAGCGTGTCGTATCAAGCTACGGCTGCAGCGAGATACAGGGATATCTCTACGACAAGCCGATACCCTCCGACGAATTTGAAAACAAATACATCAAATAATGCACAATGCGATTATTCGCATTGTGCATTGTGAATTGTTCAAGCTCCGTACTGCGCACGGTAAGCCTTCATAGCGTCAAGGTATTCCCTGCCCTCGACCACGCCGTTCTCTATCGCGTCGATGATGTCGTTGATAGTTACGATCGAGTACACCTTAACACCGAACTCCTTGTAAGCGGACTGCACCGCGCTCATGTCGCTGTCCAGCGCTTTTTCCATGCGGTCTACCGTGATGACCATGCCGGTTATGTTCACGTTCGCCGCTTCCTTTAACTTGGGGAGCACCTCTCTGAGCGCCTTGCCGGAGGTCATAACGTCCTCGATGATGACTACCTTCTCGCCGTCGGTGAGCTGCTTGCCGACGAAAACGCCGCCCTCGCCGTGATCCTTGACTTCCTTGCGGTCGAAGCAGTAGTTCACCTCTTTGCCGAACTTGTCATAAAGCGCCACAGCCGCGCTCACGGACAGCGGTATTCCCTTGTACGCGGGACCGAACAGCGTGTCCGCTTCGATGCCGTTCTCGTTGATGCACTCGGCATAGTACTTGCCGAGCTCCGAGAGGTGACGGCCGGTCTTGTAATTGCCGGTGTTGATGAAATAGGGCGCTTTTCTTCCGCTTTTGAGGGTGAAGTCGCCGAAGGTGAGAACTCCGCAGTCCGCCATGAATTTAATAAAGCTTTCTTTGTAGGTCATAGAAAAAACTTCCTTTCATAGATCATTGTAATTGTATTATAGCATTTTTCTCCGCATTTTGCAATAGCAGACTTGCAATTTGGTTGAAAGTGCCGCAAAAGCCGGCATAGTGCGGAGACAACGGATAAACCGTATTACGGAGGTATGTCATGCTGTTTTTCAGAAAGAAGGAGACCGAGGTCCCGTCCAACGAGAAAAAAGCCGCAAAGTCCATGCCGAAAACCAAAAAAGTGCAGTTCATGCCGATGAAAACACCGGAACTAACCGCACTTCTGAATAACGACCTTTACGAGCTCACAAAGCTGGAGCCGGTCAACTACTACGCCAACAAGAACTCATACCTGCAATGCACGTTCTTCTATACCGAGGATTACAGCGAGGTGTACTTCACCGTCGAGCTGTACGAGAACGACTTTCTCCGCTCGTCCACGCCCTACTACAAGGCGGACTACGAGCTCATGCGAAAGACCGTCATAAAGTTCGGCCAGCGCATCTGACTGTCAGTTCCGCAGTACATAGTACATAACGCGCTTTTCGAGGTCGGCGGCTTTCTCGCTGCATATCAGATAGCACACCCCGTTGATCTCACCTGTTACTCCGGCTTCCGCCGCGGCGACCTGCGCCGGGTAGTACGCCGCCTGCTCTTTCAGGTAGGTAAGCCGCGTTCCGAGCATCTCCTTCACCGCGTCAAGGTTTTCCTCCGACGCGCGTATCACCGTAAGCTCGAACAGGTCGGTGCTGAGCATCTGCATATACACGCTGAAATCGTCGGCAAGACTCATGTCGTATTGCAGTAC
>JAFZOA010000069.1 GCA_017550775.1 Ruminiclostridium sp.
CGCTCGTGGAAAAGAGCGAGACCCGAAGCGGTAAAGCCTCCGCCGAGGACTACTTCGCCGCGCTGAAACAGACGTGGTTCTCGGATATACCGATAGGTCTGCTGCACGGGAAGATGAAGCAGGCGGACAAGGACCGCACCATGGCGGCGTTCAAGAACGGGGAGATAAAGCTTCTCGTCGCTACCACGGTGATCGAAGTCGGGATAGATGTCCCGAACGCGGTCATAATCGTGGTGGAGAATGCCGAGCAGTTCGGACTGTCTCAGCTCCACCAGCTCAGAGGGCGCGTCGGGCGCGGCTCCGAGCAGTCGCACTGCATTCTTATCACCGACAGCAGATCGGAATACACCAAGGCGCGTATCGACACAATGGTGCGCACCACCGACGGCTTCGAGATCGCGAACGAGGACTTGAAGCTCCGCGGGCCCGGTAACTTCTTCGGGGCGGCGCAGCACGGTCTTCCTACCCTCAAAATAGCGGATATCAGCGCGGACGTGATGCTGCTCCACGAGACGGGGGAGCTTGCGCAGGACATACTCGACGGCGACCCGAAGCTCTCCGCGAAGGAGAACGCGGGGCTCAGAAGGTTGGTGGAGAACCTGTTCAGGGATCAGGAGACGTTCGGCGTGAACTGAAAATCACCGCTGTGCCGCGGAGACATTCATCTGTCCTGTATCCCGCTTCCGGACAGAATATCGAGCATAAGCAGCGCTCCGTGCCGGAAGCCCTTGACGTATTCCCCGCAGTCCGACACGCTCATAAGGTGTGTGTTCGCGCTTGCAAGCCCGTCGATAAGCTCCTTGCACTCCGGGTGCTGTTCGAGCAGCTTGTTTTCCGCGTCACAGACCGATCTGTGCGCGGAGTTTATCTCTGCTTTGTACTCGTTGGTCTGTTCGCAGGGGAACAGATCGCCGTTGTAGATAGAATCTATAATGCCCATAGTCAGGCTCCTTTCATGTTAAGGGAACATCTAAAAACCCGTTTTGAGAGAAAAAGAGCTAACCACGTCATCTACTGCGTCAAGCCTTCTAACCTTGCGTCAGCAAGGCTTCGTCGGCTTTCCTTGTATCTGACGCGGCTATCTCATTTTCTCTTTTCAAAGTGGTTTTTAGAGGTACCCTTATATCGCAGCAATCGAGTTTGTATGGTTATATTATAGCATATAAACGTACGTTTATAAATTCGCAGAATAGACAAACTGACGGTATTATTTTTGTTGTTATTGTTAAAAAGTGTAGTTTCCCCGCCGTTCGGCGGGGAAACTACGGATAAGCTTTTATAGGATTATTGGTATGGACGAGACAAATCAGAACAAAACAAGCCGTTCACAGATAAAAGCGGTCATGAAGTACAAATCAAAAACCTACAAGCGCCTTGCTATGGATCTGCGCCCGGAGCTCATTGACGAGATAAAGGCGGCTGCCGCACGCGAGGGGTTAAGCGTTACGAGCTATCTTGTGGGACTGCATAAGAAGCATATTGAAGAACAGAACGGAGAGAACTCACAATGACCTACGAACTCACAGCCCCCTGTCACTTCGGGCTTGAAAAAACACTTTCCTTTGAGATAAAGCGCGCCGGCGGCGAGAATGTCACCGTCCGGGACGGGCGCGTGGATTTTACCGGCGGTGCGGACGTTATAGCCCGCGCCAACATCACCTCGGCGGTCGCGGAGCGCATCGGCATCGTGCTTGCGCGGTTCACCGCTAAGACCTTCGACGACGTGTTTGAAGCCTGTAAGGCTATCCCGATCGAGCAGTTCGCCGGCCGCGCGGACAAGCTCCACATCGTCAAGGGACACTCCCTCAACTCGCTGCTCACCAGCATACCCGCTCTCCAGCGCACCGTCAAGAAGGCGCTCGTCATCCGTATGCAGCAGGCGTACAAGATACAGACGCTCCCCGAGACGGGCGCGGTGTTCCCGGTACATCTGCTTCTGATGAAGGACGAGATGACCGTGACGCTCGACACCTCCGGCACGGGGCTTCATAAACGCGGCTACCGTGCATTCTCCAACGCCGCTCCGATAAAGGAGACGCTTGCCGCCGGTATAGTCGATCTCGCTCACGTAAAGAGCACAGACACCGTGATCGACCCGTTCTGCGGGAGCGGCACCATACTGATCGAATCCGCGCTCAAAGCCGCGAATATCGCTCCCGGCATGAACAGGAGATTTGCGGCTATGGACTGGGACTGTATCGACCGGTCGGTGTGGTCGGACGCTTTTCACGAGGCGAGAGCGGCGGTAAGGACGGACTGTGAGTTCCGGGCGCTCGGGTACGACATCGACCCGGGAGCGGTCTCGCTGACTTCGGAGAATGCGCTCAAAGCGGGCGTCGGGCATTTTGTCACGGCTTCCGAGCGCGCGGTGAGGGACTTCCACTATCCCGGCTATCCGGTGAAGGTCATCACCAACCCGCCCTATGCCGAGCGCATGGGCGAGCTTGAAGAGGCGCGGGAGATATACCGCACCATGGGAAAAGTCCTGCTCCCGAGAGAGGAAAGCTCGGTGTTCGTCATAACCTCCTCCGAGGAGTTTGAAGAGCTGTTCGGCGAGAAAGCCGACAAGAACCGCAAGCTTTACAACGGCATGATAAAGTGCAGGCTGTACAGCTACACAAAGTAAGCTATGCATTACACCGACGCGAAAAGCATCCTTACCGCGAATATGGGCATGAACGGCATGAACATATATCGCGGCTGTACCCACGGGTGTATCTACTGCGACAGCCGGAGCAAGTGCTACGGCTTCACCCACGCTTTCGAGGATATCGAGGTCAAGCGCAACGCGCCGGAGCTTCTCGAAAGCGCGCTCCGCTCAAAGCGTAAGCTGTGCATGATCGGAACGGGCGCAATGTCCGACCCGTATATGCACTGTGAACGGGAGCTCATGCTCACGCGAAGATGCGCGGAGATAATATATAAGCACGGCTTCGGATTCGCGGTCCAGACCAAGTCCGACCTCATAATGCGGGATATCGACCTTCTCGCCGCGATAAACGGGAACGCAAGGTGCGTTGTGCAGATGACGCTCACGGTGTATGACGACGCACTCTGCTCGCTTACGGAGCCGAACGTATGCCGCACGGGTCGCCGCCTTGAAGTCCTCGAAGCCATGCGGGAACGCGGAATACCAACGTTCGTATGGCTCACGCCGATACTACCATTCATCACCGACACAGAGGAGAACATAACCGCGCTGCTCAGAGCCTGTGCCGAGGTCGGGGTAAAGGGTATCATCACGTTCGGAATGGGAGTTACGCTTCGGGAGGGCGACCGCGAGTATTTCTACGCCGCGCTCGACAAGCATTTTCCCGGCATGAAGGAGCGGTATATCGCCGCATACGGGAACAGCTACGATGTCCCGAGCCCTCACAGCGCAAAGCTTATGCGGATATTCGCCGGCTTCTGCGAGGAACATGGGATAATGCACACACCGGAGGAATGTTTCCGGTACATGAACGAGCTTCCCGAAAAATACGAGCAGACCCGTTTCTGACGCAGACCGGTCAATCAGCGGTTCCCTATATACAGACATATTTATTTCTCCATTCGCCTCCGGGCGGGTGGAGAAACGGAAATAAACCTATTATAAACTATCGGTAATTGATATGTCAAGAGATAACACACAGACAAAAGAATATGATATCGTCGTAGTCGGCGCGGGTGCCGCGGGTATGTTCGCGGCGGTGACTGCGGCGGAGCTTGGAGCTTCGGTGGCGGTATGCGAGCGGAACGACAAGGTCGGAAGAAAGCTCGCTATTACAGGGAAGGGACGCTGTAACGTCACCAATGACTGTGACGCTCAGACCGTCATGAAAAACCTTCCGCGCAACCCGAAGTTCATGTTCAGCGCGCTTTCGGAGCTCCCGCCGTCGGAGATCATGGCGTTCTTCGAGCGCGAGGGCGTACCGCTCAAGACTGAGCGCGGGAACAGGGTATTCCCGGTATCCGACCGCGCCTATGACATTGTGGACGCGCTGTACGGGAAGATGAAGAAGCTCGGCGTGAAGCTCGTCAATACCCGCGTGACCGGGATCCTTACTGGGGACGGCGCGGTGACGGGGGTGTCCTCCGAAAAGGGAGATATACCGGCGCGTGCGGTTATCGTGGCGACCGGCGGGCTGTCTTACCCGGTGACCGGCTCCACGGGCGACGGACTTGTATTTGCGCGCTCTCTCGGACATACGATAACCCCGGTCAAGCCGTCGCTGGTGCCGCTTGAAACGCGGGGAGGGTGTGCGGAGATGATGGGGCTCAGCCTCAAAAACGTTACCCTCACCATACGCGAGGTGGGAAAGAAGAAGCCGGTGTTCCGCGATATGGGAGAAATGCTGTTCACGCACTTCGGAATTTCGGGACCGCTGGTGCTGAGCGCGAGCTCGGTCATGGGAGAGGTGACAGAGGGGAAATACACCGCGCTCATCGACTTCAAGCCGGCGCTCGACGCGGAAACGCTGGACAGGCGGGTGCTCAGGGACTTTGACGAGCGGCGCAATATGCAGCTTTCCAACGCGCTGAGAAAGCTGCTCCCCGAGGCGGTGATACCGGCGGTGCTGCACTGTGCGGGCATAGACGGGACGAAGCAGTGCAACTCGGTCTCAAAGCCGGAGCGTGCCGCGCTTGTGAGCACGGTCAAGGCGTTCCCGCTGGAGATCACCGGCTACCGGCCGATAGCCGAGGCGATAATCACGGACGGCGGCGTGTCGGTTAAGGAGATCGACCCGAAAACGATGCGCTCGAAGCTTATAGAGGGGCTTTACTTTGCGGGCGAGGTGCTGGACGTGACCGGATTTACCGGCGGGTTCAACCTTACCGTGGCATTCGCGTCGGGTGCGGCGGCGGGGAGAGCGGCTGCGAAAAATTCTTGAATTTTGTGAAAAAAACGCGCTTTTTGATGTTTTTGGTGTATTTTTGCTCTGAAAACCGTTCAAAACGTCCGAAAAGTGTGCTTTTTTATGCCGAAACCCACCGAAACGGAGAATTTGTCCGCCTTGACATTTCTCCCGCCGATATGTTATAATGATAAAAACGATAGGCGCTGTCACATTTTTTAGTTTACAGGTTACAGTTTACAGTTTACAGTTGAGGTGTCCGCTGCGCGGACATATCTGAATTGTGACAAAATTTGGAAGATCGTTGTGTCTTCAACAGGTACTTACTTGTTTCGTCACGATTTAAATAAGTCGCCGCAGGCGACACCATAATTGTAAACTGTAACCTGTAAACTGTAAACTAAAAAACATTTGTAGTGACATAGCGAAACGATAAAAACGGCGGGGCAGGTTTAAACTGTTCCGCCTGACAATTCTTTGACGAAAGGACGGTCGGAGTGTCAGAAGCAACATTACAGAGTTTTTTTGGCGAGATAACGTTCGATGAGGATACGGGAAAGGGTATACTCCTGTCCGCGCTTCATAGCGAGAGCGAGAACTCCCTCACGCTTCAGGTGAAGTACGGTGAGAGGATACCTTTTATAAAGCTGTTTCAGGCTGCGGACGCGATCCGCGGCTATCTTGTCTGCCGTAAGGTGAGCATCTACCCGCTGTATTCCCCGGAGCTTTTCGATGCGGACGCGGCAATGGATATTGCGGTGTTCCTGCGTCGTGTGTGGTACAATGTCAACGGATATTTTGACGACGCGGAAGCTTTCGTGGACGGGAACGAGGTCAGCATCGAGATAAAGCAGAACGGAGCCGCGCTGCTGCTTGGATCGGGGATAGACCGTCAGATGAAGAAGTTCGCAAAGGGCTTCTACGACGTGGATGTGGATTTCCGCTTTACCGGTCATACCGAGTGCGATATCGGCGAGTTCGCCCGCCGTTCCGATGAGGCGGACGCGGCACTCCCGATACCGAAGCCCGCACCGCCCCCGCCCGCTTCCGGAGACAACGGAAAGAAGCAGTTCGGCGGATTTAATAACGGCGGCGGGAACGGCGGCGAGAAGCGCACCTATCAGCGCGGCCCCGTGATACACGACCCGCCCAAGGCTATGAAGCTCAGTTTTACGCATGAGCTGCTGCGGGACGACGCGGAGCTTTGCATAGGCAAGGCAATAACCGATACTCCGATACGCATGATCGACCTGAACGAGGAACGCGAGAATGTCACAGTATGGGGCGAGGTATTCTTCGTGGAGGAAAAATCCGTCAAGGACGGCAAGTTCATCTCAAAGACGGTCTACTTCTCCGACCGCACCTCGTCACAGATAATGCGTATTTTCACGGCTTCCGAAAAGGCGGCGGGATATGCGTTCGTGAAGGAAGGCTCGGTGCTGCTCGTGTCCGGTTCCGCCAAGCCCGACCGATTCATGGGCAATGCGCTTGTTATCGAACCTAAGTCCATAATGACCGTCAAGACGGTGTCAAAGTCCGACACCGCCGAGACCAAGCGCGTAGAGCTGCACATGCATACCAATATGTCCGATCTTGACGCGATAACCCCGCCCGCCGACCTTGTGATGCAGGCGTACAAGTGGGGACATCCGGCGGTGGCGATCACCGACCATGGCAACGTGCAGGCTTTCCCGGAGATCATGAATACCGTGGATAAGATACGCAAGGGCGACCCCGAGACAAAGTTCAAGCCGATCTACGGTATGGAGGCGTACTTCGTCAACAACGAGGCGCCGATAATAGAGGGCTGCACCCAGCGCAGCATAGACGACGAGCTTATCGTGTTCGACACCGAGACCACCGGACTCAACGCGGGCGAGGAACGCCTTACCGAGATCGGTGCGGTAAAGCTCCGCGGCATGGAGATAGTTGAGGAGTTCCGGACCTTTGTGGATCCCGAACGCAACATACCCGAGGAGATAACGAAGATCACCGGCATCACCGACGAAATGGTGAAGGACGCTCCGGGTGAGAAGGAAGCCCTGACCGCGTTCATGGCTTTCTGCGGGAACGCGCCGCTTTGCGCGCACAACGCGAAGTTCGATATGTCGTTTATCCGTGCGGCAAGCGAACGCAACCGTCTCGGATTCAGACCCGACTGCTTTGATACCCTCGCGCTCTGCCGCGCGCTCGTACCGGGCAGCAAGAACCACAAGCTCGACACCATGGCGGAGTACTTCGGTCTGGGCGATTTCAACCACCACCGCGCCGTGGACGACGCGAAGATGCTGGCGCTCATATACCAGAAGCTCATTGCCGAGAGCAGCAAGGGCCGTGACATAAGGAAGCTCGGAGACCTCAACCTTCTTACGGGAAGCGACCCGCGCAAGCTTCCGTCCTACCACATGATAATACTTGTGAAGAACAACACCGGTCTGAAAAACCTCTATCATCTTATTGGGCTTTCAAACCTTGAATACTTCCACAAGAAGCCTCGCATACCCATGTCCGAGCTCAGGAAATACCGTGAGGGTCTTATCATAGGAAGCGCCTGTGAGGCGGGCGAGCTTTATCAGGCGATAGAGCAGAAGCGCTCGGCGGAGACTATCGAGGAGATCGCGGGTTTCTACGACTATCTTGAGATACAGCCGATAGGCAACAACCGCTTCCTCGTGGATAAAGGCACGGTCAGCAGCGAGCTTGAGCTGCGGAAGATAAACAAGCAGATCTGTGACCTCGGCGACAAGCTCGGCATACCCGTTGTCGCCACCACCGACGCGCACTTCAAGAACAAGGAGGACGCGATATTCCGCGAGATCCTACAGGTGGGTCAGGGCTACGACGACAAGGAGCAGCAGCCCCCGCTCTACTTCCGCACCACAGACGAGATGCTGGACGAGTTCCTGTATCTCGGAGACGAGAAGGCAGCGGAGGTCGTTATCGACAACCCGCGCAAGATAGCGGACATGATCGAATATATACGTCCTATCCCGAAAGGCACCTTCACCCCGTTCCTTGAAGGCGCGGAGGAGGAGCTCCAGAGGCTTTGCTGGGACAGAGCTATGGACTGGTACGGCTTTGAGGGCGAGATACCCGAGATCGTTTCGGCGCGCCTTAAACGCGAGCTCGACGCTATCATAAAGTACGGCTTCTCGGTGCTCTACATGATCGCGCAGAAGCTTGTGGCGTTCTCGGAGAAGAACGGCTACCTCGTCGGCTCCCGTGGATCGGTCGGCTCGTCGTTCGTCGCGATAATGTCCGGTATCTCGGAGGTAAACCCGCTTCCGCCGCATTACCGCTGCCGCAAGTGCCGTTACAACGAGTTCATCGACGACGGCTCGGTAGGCTCGGGCTTTGACCTTCCCGAGAAGAACTGTCCGCACTGCGGAGAGCCTATGTTCCGCGACGGACACGATATCCCGTTCGAGACCTTCCTCGGCTTCAAGGGCGACAAGGCCCCCGATATAGACCTTAACTTCTCCGGTGAAGTGCAGGGGAAGGTACACAAGTACACAGAAGACCTGTTCGGTCAGGATCACGTCTTCAAGGCGGGTACTATCCAGGCGATACAGGAGAAATCCGCGATCGGCTTTGTTAAGAAGTGGCTCGAAAAGCGCCAGATGTTCGTCAACCAGGCGGAGATGCTGCGTCTCGCGCGCGGCTTCACCGGCGTAAAGCGCACCACATCCCAGCACCCCGGCGGAATGGTCGTCGTTCCGAACAACTACGACGTTTACGACTTCACCGCCGTACAGCACCCCGCCGACAAGACAGACGGCGACATGATAACCACGCACTTCGACTTCCATGCGCTGCATGACACCATTCTGAAACTCGACGAGCTCGGACACGATGTTCCGACGCTCTACAAGCATCTCGAAGACATGACCGGCGTGAAGATAGCGGACGTTTCCACATCGGATCCCGCCGTGTACAGCCTTTTCACCTCCCCCGAGGCGCTCGGCATCGACGCGGAAAAGACAGGGATACGCACAGGTACCTTCGGGCTTCCGGAGCTCGGCACAAACTTCGTTATCGGAATGCTGCTCGAATCAAAGCCGAAGAACTTCTCGGATATGCTCCAGATCTCCGGTCTGTCGCACGGTACCGCCGTATGGCTCGGCAACGCGCAGGAGCTCATTGCTAACGGCACCTGTACGATCAGTGAGGTAATAGGAACGCGTGACAACATCATGGTGTATCTGCTGCACAAGGGTCTTGAACCGTCACTCGCCTTCAAGATCATGGAGATCACCCGTAAGGGCAACGCGACAAAGCTGTTCGACGACACTATCTATCAGGCTTTCAAGGATCACAATGTACCCGATTGGTATGTTGAGAGCTGCAAGAAGATCAAGTATATGTTCCCGAAGGCTCATGCTGCGGCGTATGTAACGGCGGCGGTCAAGCTCGGCTGGTTCAAGGTGCATTATCCCGCGGAGTTCTACGCGGCGATACTCACCAAGCACACCGAGAATATCGAGGTAGACACCGTGCTGAAAGGCGTTGAAGCTGTGAAAGCGCGCATGGACGCGATAAAGAGCAATCCCGAGCGCGTGGCGAAGGACGACGACATCTTTGAAGCTCTCCAGATCGTGTACGAGATGCAGTGCCGCGGGATCGGATTCCTTCCGCCGCACTATCTGAAATCCCATGCCACGAAGTACATCATCGAGGACGGAAATCTTCGGCTTCCGTTCATGGCTGTGCCGGGCTGCGGAGAATCGGCGGCCAATATGTTGTGCGAGGGCATAGCGCAGGGCGGTTTTGTAAGCGTTGAAGACCTTGCGGCGATTTCCGGCGTGAACAGCTCGGTCATCGACAAGCTCAAAGCGAAGGGCGTATTTGACGGATTGCAGGACACCGCGCAGATGACGTTTTTCTGATAGACCGGTATAGATCGGGAATGTAAGATCATGTTTACCGGCTTGCCCCGGACTGCTCCGGAGCGGGTCGGAAGCTTCACAGATATCATATACGGAGGATCAAGAAAATGGACAATGTACTGAACGAGCTCTACGAGACCGTCGTGGAGCGCAAGAGCGAGAAGCAGGAGGGATCGTACACCTGCTATCTGTTCGAGAAGGGTATTGACAAGATACTCAAAAAGTGCGGCGAGGAATGCACCGAAATGGTGATCGCAGCAAAGAACGGCGACAACGACGAGCTGAAAAACGAGATAGCCGACCTCATGTATCACATCATGGTGATGTGCGTTGAGCGCGGGCTCCCGTGGGAGGACGTGGAAGCCGTGCTTGCCGAGCGCAGCAACAAGACGGGGAACCTGAAGCAGTTCCACACTGTAGACAAAAACACATAAACTGTCGGACAGACACAAACGCGCCCCGCAGAAAGCGGGGCGCGCGCGTTTATGCGGTCACCGATTCACCTGTTGGGGCTCTGCCCCAAACCCCGCCGGGGGCTCCTCGCCCCCCGTCCCCTCGCAAGGGGCTCTGCCCCAACCCCCGCCGGGGGCTCCTCGCCCCCGTCCCCTCGCAAGGGGCTCTGCCCCTTGACCCTGTTGGGGCTCTGCCCCAAACCCCGCAAGGGGGCTACTCGCC
>JAFZOA010000070.1 GCA_017550775.1 Ruminiclostridium sp.
ATTTCGGCGCAAGGCGGTTGTAAACAAATCCCTGTCTGCGAACTATCGGCGAGCCCTCGCCCTTGCGGGTGACGGTGTAACTGCTCAGCTCCGGGCTGGTTCCCTCCATGAGGTCGGTTATCTCAACATGGAATTTGTTGGCGCACTTGTAAACAAACGTGAATGTGAAGTCCTTTTCGCCGGACTCGAATTTCGTGTATTCCTCCACGGAATAACCTGTTACATCCGCCATTTCCTCGGCAGTTATGCCGAGGTCTTCACGCAAAGCCGCTATACGCTGTGCGACCTCTCTGATCTTTACTTCTGCATTTTTCGCACTATGCAGATCTGTCTTTTCGCTCATAATGATTTCTCCTTTTCTGTTGATAGGTCAGCCGATCGTAAAACTCCGGAATATCATTTTTTTGTATCTCACCCCGCCTCCGGCGGGGTGAGATACGCTTCGACTTTTACGATCAACTTTTGATTGTTTTGATACCGGAAAATGAAACGGTTTTTGAGCGATTATGGCAGATGTTTTTCGCGAAAAACAAAAACTCGTCTCAAAGAAATGATCTTTGAGACGAGTATCAAGTACTTGATTACCCGCGGTACCACTCAAATTGTGCCGCTATTGCGTAACACCACTTCAGACTCCAGCAAGTCCTATTCATTAACGCAGAATCACGGGAACGCTTACTTAAATGTTCGGCATTCCGGCTCAGAAGGGATACATCAGAACGCATATCACCGACTCACACCTACCGTCGGCTCTCTGGAGACATTGGCGATCTTCTGCGTGTCTTCCTCACAGCTTATGTGATGGATTATAGCACAACAAAACTGATTTGTCAATACCTTTTTGAAAAAAAGTTTTCCGCAGAATTTTGTTATATAATAATTTTAAAACTTACCGTCATGGAGTTTAATGTGCTATCCGACATTTTCTGTATAGCTAAAAACGAATATTCAGTAAGTTGCTCCGATGCTTTTGACGGCTCCATAAACCCTGAGCAATAAACCAAGCGACAATATCAATTACACGGAAATACCAAAGCTGTCTCCGCTCTCTCCGAGGAACAGCACCTTTCCGCCCTTCGGCATAGGTATCTGCGCTCCGCCGTCCTTGTTATGCGTGGTGTAGATGACCTCGCCGAATTGGTTGTACACACAGACAGCGCTGTTTTCTGGTCTTGTCACGGTAACGGCGCTGTTTGCTATACTGTCAGAGATATTGAACCACGCCGCGTCATCTGTGATCGTTACAGTCTTTACGGAGCTGTCGAACACAGGCACTCTGTCCTCGATGATGTATCTCTGTGCGTTGCTGAGTTCCAACGCGGCAATTCCGTCCCCGTCCTTTTCGAGAGTAACATCCCACATATCCCTGCTCGATGATGACGGGATATTCTTGAACGAGACAAGATGATCGCCGTCGGTCATTTTCAGTATGTATTCACCCATACTCGCGCTTACGAACACATAGCCTTTCAGCTTGTCGATGACGTACAGCCGCGCAACACCGTTGCTGTCATAATTCGTGGAGGAATACTTGTCTCCGGTGAGCAGAAGCGCTTTGCCCTCGATCGCCCTGAACTCGTTTATCACATCGTCATTGACGTTGTTTTCCTCTGTCTTCTGCCCGGCGTAGGTTTTTATATCGAATGTCCCGAGCCCGGGATATACCATTCCCGCAGACATTTTCAAATATATTCCGTCCGCGTCATCCTCAAATGAGAGCCGCGAGTATCCTGCCGCGAGACGCGTATCAAACCCGCTTTCCGCGACCTCGTATGCAAGCTCCGCGAAATCGCCGTCTGTCGTCAGCAGATAGTCCGTACAGGTCGTTCTGCGGCGGGTGGTCTCCTCAACGTGCATATACCTGTTCTCCGGGAACGAAACGTTGTACAGCGTATCACCCATACCCATAACATTCACGATATACCAACCCGCGTACTTTTCGTATTCATGCGGTATCTCTGTTACTGTCGTACACTGCTCTTCCGGTATATCGGAAACTGTCACACCCTTTTCCTGCAAAGCGATATCCATGAGCGACTGCGCGATAAGATCGTTGTATATGCTGCTGCCGCCGCATGACAGCACGGAAACGCTTATCTGCTCCTCGGGCGCGGTAAGCAGGTATGCGTGATCCATTGACAAGTCGCCGCCCTTGCCGGAGACCGTTATCCCCTGTTCCGCATATCGCGGTATTGCGGCATAGTCCCAGCCAAGCCCGCAGCCGTCGCAGTATTCATCGTCTGTCCACCGCGTTGACATTTCGTTCTTCGCTTCCTCGGAAAGAAGCGTGTTGTCGCCCGCGAAAAACGAGGCGCCGAACAGAGCGTTATCAGAAGCCGAGGAATATATGCCGCCGGTACCGAGCTCCATGCCATAAGCCGTATCGAGCCGCACATTGTCCGCTCTGACGGAGGGCGCGATACGCTCATCCCCGAGCAGGTCAACGGCAGTCCCTGTCATACCGAGCCCGAGCTTGCCGGATATATTCTGTCTGATATAATCGGTGTAGGACATACCGCTTACATTCTCGACTATCATTTCAAGCAGTTCAAAGCCGTCGTTGCAGTATGCCGCGAACTTACCGGGGTCGGCTTTGAGACGCTGCACCGAAATGTTTTCAAGTCCGTTGTCGTGAGAATACATATCGTTGTCGTTATAAAGCTCGCTGTTTCGTCTTGTTGAGCCCATTATCCCCGAAGTATGGTTCATCAGCATACGCACGGTAATGTCCTTATACCGCTCATCAGCCATACGAAAACCGGGAATGTACTCCGTCACAGGCTTGTCGATATCTACTTTGCCCTCGTCCGCGAGCTGCATTACTGCGGCGGCAACATAGATCTTGCTGACCGAAGCGACGCAGTAGATATACTCGCTATCCCCGGAACGATCAGTCGTCACTTCCGCACTGTTATCCGCGGCAGCATTTTCAGCCGAAGCGACGCCGCTTGCGGTAAGCATTGTCATAGCTATTGCAGCCGCCCCTATTTTTTTCATATTTTTCATAGTTATCCGATCCTTTTCAAAAGAGATACAAAGCATCCAGCTTCGTCACGATTCAGACACGTCCGCCGCAGCGGACACCGTAATTGTCAATTATCAATCATTCAGTCATCAGTTCGGTCACAGAAATCTTCTTTACCTTGCCGGCACAGATATAAGTCACGGCGTAGCAGAACACCACAAGTACCGCGCTCATTGCTATCGTTACAGGAATACTTATATTTTCAACAACACCGAACATCGTCATCCAGAACCAGCTGTACACGAACTTTGTCAGCACCGCGGCAATTATTACAGAGATCATCGTCACAGGCATAGTTTTGAGTGCGAGCTGCTTCATAAGGTCTTTCGAGGCATAACCCAGACCTTTCATAATTCCGAGGCTCTTTCTCTGCCGCTTCACGGTCATCGAGACGACAAGCCATAGCATTACCGCCACAACGACCGCGATAATAAACGCCAGTACCGGCATTGCGATCTGAGTTACGGACGCGATCGGTCCCATCTGCTGCTTTGCAAGCCCCATGAGGGAGGAAACTTCCTTTATGACAAATCCCCTGCTGCTGCCCTTTATCAGCTTGTCTCCCGCGACTATCGCGTAATCCGCGTTCGTCACCCCGTAGTAGGATATGAGCGTCGCGAGCTTCCGGTCGGCAGCCGCGCGTATGCGTTCTTCAAGCGTGCCGCCTGTAATTTCCGCATTGATACTGTCCTTTGCGCTCTTGCCGAACTTTTCATACAGGCGCTGCTCAAAGAAGTCCTGATCGACACCGTCGGCGAGATATACCGAAAGGCCGGTCGGACGCGCATTGAGCTCCGTGCGCAGAAAACCGTCGGTGGTGAGGTAAACGCTCCTGCCGTTGAACATCATGGAGCTTGTCACGCCCGTGATGAGGTATTTGTTCTCAATTCCGTTTCCTTCGAGAACGATGCTGTCACCTACGTCAAGTCCTTCATCTTCGCACCTTGCGACAGTTATCATGACCTCATTGTCATGCTCGGGGAAGCGCCCTCTTATCAGAGCGATATTTTCCGAGTCGCTGTAATCGTCGTAGGTCTGAACATTTGCCTGATAGTCCGAACCCTTCACGGGGATGCTGTCCATTAACCCTCTGTTGTAGGAGATAAGCACCTTTCTTACCTCGGGCATAGCCGCTATCTCTTCTTTTACCGCGTAAGCATCGACTCCGTTCATCAGCTTCACATCGACAGTGATGTCCTTTCCGGTAAGTGAGATAAGCCCGTTTATGCCGTCCTTGAAGAAGTCTGCACAGTTCGCACAGAACAGTATCGCCACGCCGGAAATAATTACGCACAGCGCCACGCCGAGCGATGACTTTATATCGCCGATAAAGCTCTTTACTGCAAGAGTAAGGTTTATACCGCCCTTTGACTTTTCGAGCGGGAAGATATTTCTTCCGAAATGGTGTGTTTCTATACCTTTGCGTAACGCTACCACCGGCGGATATTTGCGCACCTTTGCTGCCTTGATGAGTGCTATCACGATCACGAGAGCCGCCACAAGCACTACCGCGAGCAGGAGACTTACAATATCAACGGAGCCGTTCACCGTGCGCCCCATCATCTTCTGTACGCCGATGTTCAGCACAGGGTCGATAAGCAGCGCAATAATGCCGCCGAGCACGGAGCCGATACCACCGCAAATGAGATATTCCCCGACATACGAGAGCGATATTTCACGGGCTCTGTAGCCAAGCGCTTCGAGAACGCCTATCTGCTGCATCTGCTCCGCGATATCGTCCGATATCCTGTGTGTTATCACAAAGAGCGCCGACAGCAGCGTTATCGCCGCAAAAAACGCGATGAAGTACAGATACATTTTCAGGAACTGCAGCACGCCGTCCTTTTCCGATTTATCGCTGAAATGATATATATGACTGTCGATATTTTCATACGAGCTTTCCGCACACTTGTCAGTAAAATCGGATAAGCTGAACTCTTCATCACAGTTGAAGCAAAGCATGGTGTATCTTCCGTCGCCGCCGTTATTCATAAGCATTCCGAGCACAGCATAATCACTGTCGGACACCACACATTTATATCCGTGTCCGTCGGACGACATCAGCCCGCTTTCGTAAAAGCCCGCGATCTCAAAATCATAGTGTATACCGTCAAGGATCATCGCGAAAATATCGCCGGGCTTGTATCCTTCGGAGATACAGAAATAAACCGGGAGCCAGATCGGGTGGCTGAGCTTTTCGATCTCGCTGTCGGGGAGCTTTTCTTTCTTCGCGAAATTCTCCATTTTCTTCTCAGTCTTTTCGGTCACGAATTCAAAGCTGTAAGAAAGGGTCTCTCCGTTTCTTTCCGCGTCTTTGGCGAACGCGCCTATCAGTTCATCCTCTGTTGTATCACGCACACCCGGCATATTTTCAAGTATCGTGCGGTATTCGTCGCGGTAGTGATCGTCCTTTATCGCCATGCAGTGATCGAACGAGCCGGAGGCTGCAAAGCTCTCGTCGAAGCTTGTGTTTATCTTTGTAAGGTTCATCATAAAAACGCCGAGCATTAGCGTTGTTATCATTGTGAGAAAGGCGATAGCGGTCGCCTCTTTTCTGTTCTTTATGAGATTGAACAGAGATAACCGTAATATCTTCATTGTCCATTCACCCCGCAGCAATTACCAGCCCATTGTTTCAAGGAATGCCGCAAGCCCCGCACGGCGCTCCTGCTTGTCGTCCTCGCCGTAGGGCGGCATACGGTAATCGCCGACGATGCCGCCGTCCCGCAGATACAGGACACGAGTGCCGCGAAGCGCGGTCTTCATATCGTGCGTTACCATAACTATACTCTGACCGTTCTTATGTATCCCGGTAAAGATATCGAGGACATCGCGGCTTGAAGCCGAGTTGAGTGCGCCGGTGGGTTCGTCCGCAAAGAGTATCTTCGGGGCGTTTATTATCGCTCTCACAATACCGACTCTCTGCGCCTCACCGCCGGAGAGCTGATTGGGGTATTTCTTCCAGTCGTCCTCGTTCAGCCCGACTTTTTTGAGAAGCGTCTTTGCCTTGTTCACAAGCTCCGGACTGTTCTTCTGAACTATCAGTGCAGCGGTTAGAACGTTGTCGAGCACGGTCTGGTTTTCAAGCAGATACACGCTCTGGAACACGAACCCGCAGTTGCCGCGCCTGAACACGGCGAGCTTATCGTTGGAGTAGTCCTGTATCTCGGTATCGACAAACTTAACTTTTCCGAGCGTCGGCTTATCCATGCCCGAAAGCGCGTAAAGAAGCGTTGACTTTCCCGAGCCGGACGATCCCATTATTACCGTGAGGTCGCCCTCGATGATGTCAAGGTCGAGGTTCTTGATAACGTGCTGCTGTGTGCCTCCGTTTGAAAAAGACTTACATAATTTTTCTGTTCTTAAAATAGAAGAAGCCATGTATAACATCCTTTCCCACAGTTTTATCTGTGTTTCAGATAAAGCTTATTCTCATGTCTCCCCGCCTGCAACGGAGAGACACAGAAATTGATCTATCTGCTGTTCTGATGTAATTATACATGACTTACGGAAATATTTCCATAAAATATTCTTGTAAAATTCTTAATTTTTTCTTAACTGAGCGGGATCACAAGAGTTATCGCAAGTCCGTCGCCGTCGCTTTCCGCGATAAGATCGCCGTTCATTTTCTTCATCAGCGTCTTTGCTATGTACAGCCCGAGACCGTTGCCGTCCGTGCCGCTGTCTGTCCATGCTTTTCCGCGGTAGAACTTGTTCGTGATAAGATCAAGCTCGCTGCGCGGCACGCCCGGCCCGTGATCCTGTATGCGCATTTCAAGGTATTTCTCGGACAGCTCAAACCCGACATCTATCGCTGTATCCGCGTATTTGTAGGAGTTTGAGATAATATTCCCTACGACCTGCGCCATACGCTTCCTGTCGATGCTCACAATAACGGCGGGGAGCTCTCCCAAGACCGTAAGATGTCTGTCATCGCAGTTTTTCACTGTTTCTGCAAGAACGCCCGACTCCTCGTCCCGGCAGCTCACCTTGAATTCACCGAGGTCGTCCAGCGTAGACGCGAACAGGTCGCTTACGAGCACATCTATCTGTTCCGCCTTTTTCAGTATTCCCTCCGCGTCCCCGGACATTTTTTCTATGTCGTCCTTTACAAACACTATCTCATTCCCCGATGTTTCCGACTTTACCGAAAGCCGCATCTGCAACAGCTCCGCGGTAAGCTTTATCCCGGTTACCGGCGTTTTCAGATCGTGGCTGAGTGACGCGACAAGCTCGCGTTCCTTCTTCTGCAATTCAAGCTCCCGCCTCTTCGACTCCGAAAGCTCCTCGCGCATTATGTCAAAGCTTTCCGAGAACGCACCGAAGATATTTTCCCTGTCCATTTCAAGCGGCCGGTCGAGCCTCCCCGCGGCGACGCTCCCGGCAAATTCACGCATTTTCCTGAACGGCGTGATGATGTTTCTCTTTATATACACGCCAAAAACGATCATACCGACAAGTATTACCGCGCCGCATATACACACCCCTGCGATAAAGCGACCACGAAGCGCTTCATAGCCGTTCGTCCCGTCGTCGAGCAGTATGACGCTGCCCCAGATCCTGCCGCCGTCGGTAAGATACCTATACGGATAGCGTTTCATTATTGCCGCTTCTACCGACAGCCTTTCTGCCGATATATCCTTGCTGCTGTGTTCATACAGCACGTTATCTGTCATGTCAAGAATGACGAAATCAGCGTCAAAGCAAGCAATTTCCGGTACGTTAAGCTCCGGGCGGTGAGCTTCGGCAGTCCGCGCAATGTCGTTCAGCATTATCACCTTCTCGCGGGAGCCAATGTCCGAAAAAAGGCCATCACCCGAAGTCAGCAGCACAAACATCATGATACCCGCAAGGATCATCACCGCCGCCGCTGCCGTGATACCTATATACTTCTTCATTCACCCTTCTCCACAACATACCCGACGCCCCAAACGGTCTTGATTATCGCGGGGGCTTTTGGGTCAAGCTCTGTCTTTTCTCTGATGTGACGGATATGTACGGAGATCGTTCCGTCGGAGG
>JAFZOA010000071.1 GCA_017550775.1 Ruminiclostridium sp.
ACAAATGCGACGCGCTCGGAACTCCCCCGCCGGAGCTGTACGAATTCTACAACTTAGGGCTCGGCGATCCGATAGCCGTATCCTCTGTACACGGTCACGGCACCGGAGACCTGCTCGACGCGGTGCTTTTGCAGATGCCGGAGGAGGAAGAGGAAGAGTACGACGAGGCGCTTATAAAGGTAGCCGTCATCGGAAGACCTAACGCGGGAAAATCCTCACTCATCAACAAGATCGCCGGCGAGCAGAGAGTAATAGTTTCCGATATCGCCGGAACTACCCGCGACGCTATCGACACCGAGATCGAGCGCGACGGCGAAAAATACCTTTTCATTGACACGGCCGGTATCCGCCGCAAATCAAAGGTCACCGACAATGTGGAGCATTACAGCGTTCTGCGAGCGTACATGGCGGTTGACCGGGCGGACGTGTGCGTCATAATGATCGATGCGAATGAGGGCTTCGCCGAGCAGGACAGCAAGGTCGCCGGCTATGCTCACGAGCAGGGCAAGGCTTGCGTCATCGCGATAAACAAGTGGGACAGCATCGAAAAGGACGACAAGACCATGAGCGAGTTCAGAAAGAAGCTCGAAGTTGACTTCTCGTTCATGTCCTACGCGCCGTTCGTATTCATATCCGCGCTTACCGGCCAGCGTATAGACAAGCTTTTCGAGCAGATACGCTATACCGCCGAGCAGAACGCCCGGAGAATTACCACCGGTATGCTCAACGACCTGCTGAGCTACGCCACCTCGCGCGTTCAGCCACCCTCAGACAAGGGTAAGCGCTTAAAGCTCTACTACATGACCCAGGCTTCAACCAAGCCGCCCACATTCGTGGTGTTCTGCAACAACCGTGAGCTTTTCCACTACTCCTATCAGCGGTACATCGAGAACCAGATACGAGAGGCATTCAAGCTTGACGCGACACCGATACGCATAGTTGTCCGCGAACGCGGCGACGAGAAAAACGCGAAGGCGTGACAAAAGAAAAGGACATTTAAAGACATGGAGACATTATATCTGATAATATGCTTTGCGGGGGCGGCTCTGATCCCCTACCTGCTGTGCGGTGTGAACTCGGCGATCATCGTAACGAAGATAAAGTCCGGACAGGACATACGCGAGCTCGGAAGCGGTAATGCCGGACTCACCAACACATTGCGCACTCAGGGCAAAGCCGCTGCACTGTTCGTTCTGATCGGGGATATTCTCAAAGGCGTGCTTGCGATAGTCGCGGTGCACCTGCTGTTCAGATACGTCGGCGGTATCGACACCTACTCCCATGAGAGCGGGTGGAGCTGGGTAAACTACCTTGCGGGTATCTTCGGGGTACTCGGACACGTCTTCCCTGTTTACTACGGCTTCAAGGGCGGCAAGGGAATACTTGTTACCTTTGCGTCAATGCTCGCGATAAACTGGATGGCGGGAATGGCGCCGTTCGTTGTATTTGTGATAGTGGTCGCAATATCGAGGTATGTGTCGCTGGGCTCGATAACCGCCGCGGCATTCTACCCTTTCGCTGTGCTTGGCTTCTCGATGATGCTGAATGACAGCGCTTCATGGATAAACTTCGCACTTTCTGCGGTGATAGGCATAATGCTGATCTTCATGCACCGCGAAAACATAAAACGCCTTATGAGCCACACGGAAAAGAAACTCGGACAGAAGACCGAAGAAAGAGAGACCGCGAATGAAAAAGTATGAAATAAACAAACAGAATGTAAAGCTCACCGGCAGAGGAACATACGACGAGGACAGAACATACTGGTGTTCGTTGTCCGGAAGCGGGTTTGAATGCAGATTCAAAGGCACTAAGCTCGTTATCCGGCTCGTCGGGGATGCCGCTTCGGAAATACCGGGCAACGACGATAACTGGGTAAGGTACGCGGTGTACGTCAACGGTATCCGCACGATAGAAGGTCTTCTCGACTGCATCACAAAGGAAATACCGGTCATATCCGGAACCAAAGAGGTGGAAGCCGAAATAAAGCTTATCAAGCTTTCGGAGTGCGCTATGTCCACACTCGGGATATGTCCGATCGAGTGCGAGGGTGAGATATCCCCTGTTCCCGATAAGTCGCTTAAGCTGGAGATCATAGGTGATTCGATAACCTGCGGTTACGGCGTAGACGAATACGACCCGAATGTACATTTCAAGACCGCGACCGAGGATTTCACGAAGGGGTATGCGTACAAGACCGCAAAGCTGCTCGACG
>JAFZOA010000072.1 GCA_017550775.1 Ruminiclostridium sp.
ACGGGTATGAGGACGACCTTGACTTCTGCGAAAAGCTCGCCGAGCGTGTGGGAGTGGGTGCGGTACCGGGTTCGAGCTTCTTTAAGGAGCCGGAGAACCGGTACATAAGGCTTCATTTTGCTAAGAAGAACGAAACTCTCAACGAAGCGCTGAACAGGCTTGAAAACATGAAGAAAATGATGACAAAGGGATAAAGATGCGGATAGTTGCACTTATCGAAAACACAAGCGCGTCCGAGAAGCTTAAGGTCGAGCACGGTATCTCGTTTTTTGTCGAGAGCGCCGGTATAAAGTACCTTATAGATACAGGAGCCTCGGACAAGCTAATGTTCAACGCGAAGCGGCTCGGTATCAATATGGCCGACATATCGGCGGTCTTGATATCTCATAACGGCTATACCCACACAGGCGGTCTCGAAGAGGTATGGAAGGCGAACAAGAACGTCATGATCTACGCGAAAAAAGCCTGTCTCGGGGATTTTTACCTTCAACAGTCTCTTATCCGTTCTCACATGAAGACCTTCGGCTATCTGTACGAGGAACACCCCGGAAGTTTTATCCTGTACAACAGCTTTCAGCAGATAGATACGGGGTTCTTCGCCATGTCGAACGAACACCCCGACACGTCGTTCTACTGCGAGGACAAGAGCCTTTTCATGAAGAAGGACGGTAAGATAGTGCGCGACGATTTCTCACATGAATCGTTCTATGTCATCTTTCCTGACAACGATCGCAAAGCCGGCGCAGTTATAATCTCTCCGTGTTCGCTCTGCGGCATCACAAACATGATGAAGACCGTAAAGAAGCGTTTCCCGGGAGTGAACATTCTTTCGGTCATCGGCGGATTCCACTTAATGGGTACCACAACGAAAAAGCTGTCATGCTCGGTGGATCATGTTGAAAAGACGGTCAACGAGATCATGACGATCGACACCGGAACGATCTATACCTGTCACTGCACGGGACTCACGGGCTACGGGATAATGAAACAGAAGCTCGGGAACAGGCTGCAATACCTGCAAACGGGAGAGGAGCTTACGTTCTGAATACAAGAGGAGCTTTTTAGATCCGCGCGTTTTACGCGCACCACAATTATTAATTATTCATTATTATTTATAAATTAATAAAGGAGAAACAATATGAAACCGATTTTTGACTGCTTCAAGGAGGAGTACAAATATCCGTTCGGAGCTATCGAGAGGGGAGTGGATTGCAGATTTACACTGAAATTCCCCGAGGACACCACAGTTGAGGAGCCCATGCTCGTTATGTTCCGTCCCGGCTTCAAGGAGCGTTTCATAAAGCTTGAAAGGAGAGCTTCAGCGGACGGCTTCACAGATTACAGCTGTGTGTATCAGCCAAACGACCTCGGACTGCATCACTACTATTTCTCTCTGCTCATCAACCGCAACCGCCACTACATCAAGAAGAACGGCGCGAGCGTCGGAGTGATCGACAACGGCGACCTTTTCCAGCTCACGGTATTTGAGAAGGGTATGACCACACCGGACTGGCTCAAAGGCGGAGTTATGTATCAGATCTTCCCCGACAGGTTCGCGAGAAGCGGTGAACCGCACAATAACGTCCCCTATGACCGCAAGATACATACCGACTGGAATGACATTCCCGACTGGAAACCCGATACTCACGGCAACATCACCAACAACGACTACTTCGGCGGCGACCTGAAAGGTATAGAGCAGAAGCTTGACTACATCGCCGGGCTCGGCTGCAATATCATCTACCTCAACCCGATATTCGAGAGCCATGAGAACCACCGTTACTGCACGGCGGACTATTCAAAGATAGACCCGCTGCTCGGTACGGAGGAGGACTTTGTAAGCCTGTGCAGAGCCGCGCGCGCAAAGGGCATACGGATAATTCTTGACGGCGTTTTCTCTCATACAGGCGCGGACTCGATATACTTCAACACGACCGGACGCTACGGCGATAAGACCGGAGCTTTCCGCGACCCCGAAAGCCCGTACCGCGAATGGTACAACTGGATGGACTACCCGAACGTGTACGAGTCGTGGTGGGGCATCACAACGCTTCCGAACGTGAACGAGAACAACCCCGCATACACGAAGTACATCTGCGGGGAAGGCGGGATACTGCAAAAGTGGATAGACCTTGGTGCTTCGGGGTGGAGACTTGACGTGGCGGACGAGCTTCCAGATGAGTTCATAGATAACCTGAACAAGTCTGTAAAGTCGAAGGGCGACGAATACGTCATTTACGGCGAAGTCTGGGAGGACGCCACCAACAAGGAGAGCTATGGTGTGCGCAGACGCTATCTTATCGGCGGTCAGCTCGACAGCGTCATGAACTACCCGTTCAAGGAGGCTGTCCTCAACTACATCAAGTACGGCGACCCGAACACTCTCGTTGACGGGGTAATGACTATTGTGGAGCACTACCCTAAGCCGAGCACCGATATACTGATGAACTTCCTTTCTACCCACGACACCGAGCGCGCGATAACACGACTCGCAGGTGAGGACGTGGGCTGGAACGGGCGCGAATGGCAGTCCTCGCACAGCCTGTCAAATGAGCAGTACTCATATGGAATAGTGCTGATGAAGTGCGCAATGGTGCTCCAGTTCTTCCTTCCCGGCGTACCGTCGATCTACTACGCGGACGAGGCGGGCAAGGAAGGATATAAGGATCCCTTCAATCGCGGAACATACCCGTGGGGCGAAGAGAACGACGAGCTTATCGAGTTTACCCGCGAGCTCGGACGGATAAGACGCGCAAACGCGGTATTCGCGAAGGGGACGATACGCTTCACTGATGTAACTGCGGATCACGCGATATTTGAGCGTGAGGACAAGGAGCTCGGAACAAAGGCGGTCATCATCATGAACCGCTCAAAGAAGAAGCTAAGCCGCCATATCACCGAGATCGCCGGTATGCGCTCGTTCAGCGTCGTACACGGAAGGGAAGTCAGCGGAACGGTAGCTGTGGAGCCGTTCGGGTACGCGGTCGTGATAGTTAAGTAAACAATGTGCATTTCCTCGCCGACGGCGGGGAAATGTGTTATGTAGAGGTGACAACATGGATATTATCATACTTATCCTGTGTATTCTGAACGCGGTACTGCTGGCGGCGGTACTGATAGTTCTGCTGAACAGGCGAGGCGGAGGTTTGGAGGAGAAAGACCTTAACGCGCAGACATCTCAACTCAAAGAACAGATCGGCGACGGCAACAAGACTGTACTGGATCAGATGAACCGACAGACGGGCACTATCTCCGATTCTGTGGAGCGCAATATAAAGCAGCTCGGAGAAAATCTCCTGACAGAGCAGAAAAGCACCCGTGAAGCCGTCTCAAACTCACTGAACACCATAAGCTCCGAAATATCCGGGCTTCGTAAGGAGAACAAGGAGAGCCTTGACGGCATCAACAGCATCGTTACCGAGAAGATGCAGTCTACGCTGAACGAAAGGATAGAGCACCTGAACCGGACGATCTCCAACAACTTCACGAATCTCGGTACAAGTCTCAGAGAGGAACAGAGCAAGCAGCTCAATATTATCAACGAGAATATGCAGGCGCTCCGAAAGGAGAACAGCGAGAGTCTCGACAAGATCAACGGAACGGTGAACGAGAAGCTGCAAAAGACGCTGGATGACAGGATAAGCCAGTCATTTGAGACAGTGAACAAGAGGCTTGCTGAGGTGTATCAGAGTCTCGGGGAAATGAAAAATGTTGCAGCGGGCGTGACCGACCTGCAGAAGATACTATCCAATGTCAAGACGAGGGGTATCGTCGGCGAGATACAGCTTTCCGCTATACTGGGTGAGATCCTTTCTCCGGAACAGTACGAGGAACAGAAAAGCGTCAAGTCTAACAGCACAGAAAAGGTGGATTTCGCAATAAGACTTCCCGGAGTTGAGGATGGTAAGTCGGTATTTCTCCCTGTTGACTCAAAGCTTCCCGGAGACACCTATCTTTCGCTTGCGAACGCGTATGATTCGGGTAATAAAGACCTGATAGAGGAAAAGCGGAAGATTCTCAGAGCCACCATGAAAGCGGAAGCAAAGAGCATAAGCACCAAGTACATAAATCCCCCTGTAACGACCGAGTTTGCGATCATGTTTCTTCCTTTCGAGGGTCTGTATTCCGAAGCGGTAAACATGGGGCTTGTTGAGGAATTGCAGAGAGAATACAAGGTGAATATAGCGGGACCCTCTACCATGGCGGCGTTGCTGAACAGTCTTCGTATGGGTTTCCGTACACTCGCGATACAGAAAAAAAGCGGGGAAGTGTGGAGTATTCTCGGGACTGTCAAGAAAGAGTTCAAGAACTTCTCTGAAATACTCGATAAGACCCGGAACAATCTCCGTCTTGCGGACGACAACCTTGAGAAGCTTGTCGGAGTGAGAACAAGAGCAATAAATCGACAGCTTGACCGTATCGAAACGACCGGCGACGAAGGCAATATTGACCTGATAGATATGAACTGAACCAAAAAAGCTCCCTCAACCGGGGAGCTTTTCTATCTCTTCAAGCAGCGCGCCGAGTACATCTTCCTCCGGCACCGTGCGTATGACCTCGCCCTTTCTGAAGATCACCGCTTTGCCGTTGCCGCCGGTTATCCCGAGGTCAGCTTCGCGCGCTTCGCCGGGACCGTTGACCGGACAGCCCATGACCGCGATCTTTATGTCCTTGTGAATATCGGCGACCGCCTTTTCAACCTTTCCGGCAAGCGATATAAGGTCTATCTGTGTGCGCCCGCAGGTCGGACAGGACACAATGTTTACCCCGCCGCCGATACCGCAGGCTTTCAGGATATCCTTTGCTGCCCGTACTTCCTCCACCGGGTCTGCGGTGAGCGACACGCGTATCGTGTCGCCTATACCGTCGCAAAGCAGAGAGCCTATGCCTATCGCAGACTTGATCGTTCCCATTCGAGCAGTGCCGGTCTCGGTAACTCCGAGGTGCAGGGGATAGTCCGTCTGCTCACTTAAAAGCCTGTATGACGCGATAGTTGTCTTTACGTCGGACGACTTGATAGAGATGACGATGTCGTCGAAGTCGTACCGGTTCAGCAGCCTGACATTCTCCAGTGCGCTCTCCACGAACGCCTCCGGAACGGGACTTCCGTACTTTTCGAGCACCTTCTTTTCGAGGGAGCCGGAGTTAACGCCGATGCGTATAGGGATACCGCGCTTTTTGCAGACCTCCGCGACAGCCTTTACGTTCTCTTGCGCGCCAATGTTGCCCGGGTTTATCCGTATCTTGTCCACGCCGAGCTCCGCGCATTTCAGAGCTATCCGGTAGTCAAAGTGTATGTCCGCGACGATCGGCACCTTGACCGCCTCTTTCAGCGCGGGTATCAGCGCCGCGTTTTCTATGTGCGGGACAGCAGCCCGAATGATCTCGCAGCCCGCCTGTTCCAGCCGGACTGCTTGTTTTACGCTGTTCTCTATGTCGTCGGCACGCACGTTCAGCATGGACTGTATGTAGATGTGACCGTCGCCGAGGATGAGTTTTCCGACTCTGACCTGTTTTTTCATTGTATTCTCCCTTTATTGCGCATACTTGTAAGATCTGCGTGTTTTTTATCATACCTCGTAATAAACGCAGATAGTCCCGTGTTTTACCGATATCTCCGCAGGTTTTCCCGTGTATTCGTTGCTCACCCCGAGCGCGAAATCGTTCCGGAGTGTGACATTTTCCACCTCGTAGAAAAGCCCGCTTATCGTAACGCCCTCACATACGTCGCTGTGAGCAAACACCGATACATAGCCGCTTTCGCGCGCGGGGAGAGAAAAAGTACCGTCGGTCACCGCCGTTATCACATATCCGGAACCGTATATGAACGGGGTCTTTCCTTGCTGTGAGAGCTGCGCGGCGAGTTGTATGTTCGCGATAGTATGATCGAGCCGCCCGCCTGTTCCGCCGTAGATGTGAAACTCGGTGCAGCCCTCTTCGCAGCCTGTCTTCACGGCTTCAAAGGTGTCGGTAGTGTCCTTGATGTGCGGAAGACGGGTGAAGCTTATGTTCACGGGAGCTTCACCGAGCGAATCAAGGTCTCCGATAACGCGGTCCGGAGTGATGCCGAGATCGTTAAGCCGTTCCAGTCCGCCGTCCGCTGCAATTATTATCCTTTCGCCGTCGGGGAGCATGATACGCTCCGGAAACTCGGTCCCGGCACCGAAAACTATGCAGGTCTTCACGGGATCATTCACCTCCGCATACACTGATATAGAAACCGTCCCGGAAAGTCCACCTTACCTTGCCGGAGCTTACATACCCGTTCGCGTCGAACTTCGTGAACCCTCCTGCATACCCGTCACCGGTGCATTTCCCAATGCTTTCCTTTATGCACCACAGGCGGCAAAGCTCGGAGTTTCGCTCCGCTTCATCGGTTATCGTTCCGACCTGTTCAAGCTCGGCGGCGTTCAGAAAAAACTTTCCTATACGTCCTGAGACCTTACGGATATCCTGTATGTCCACACCGACATGGCGCTTCGAAACCGCGCATACTACTCTTTCACCGGCATGGCTCATGTTGAAGCAGATGTCCGGACGTTGGGACAGAAACGGTTTGCCGTGCTCCCCGAAGGTGAACAGAGGGATATCTCTGAACCCGAACTCCCGGCACAGTGCGTATCTGAGCAGCAAAAACGCGTAAGCGGAGCATAGCCCCGCTTTCTCGCTCTTCATTCGTTCACAATAACCGTAACGCTGCTCCCCAAGCAGGTATCTGAGCTCCGGGAGGCTTCGCTTCTCACCGGAGAAGTCGTAGCAGTACAGGTTCGGAAATGTCATATCAGTATCCGTTCGTCACAGTATTCACATTCCAGCACATCTCCGGACTTGCGGAAGCTGTGCGGAAGGTATTTCTCGGTATGTGTGATGCACTTCGGGTTGGTACAGCAGACATCCTTCATTACTTTTCCGCTGAGCAGCGGCTTTGAGTCAAGACCGTAGTCGAGAATGCTGAGTATCAGCGCCATACGGACATACATTCCGTAGTTTGCCTGCTTGAAGTACATCGCTCGCGGGTCGTCGTCCACCTCTACCGCGATCTCGTCAACGCGGGGGAGCGGGTGAAGGACGATGAGATCGGGCTTGCCGAGCTTCATTTTTGCCATGTCGAGACAATACACGTTCTTCTGTCTCTCATACTCCTCGGGCGACCCGAAGCGTTCACGCTGTATTCTTGTCATGTACAGGACATCGAGCTTGGGCATAACTTCTTCAAGCGTGGAGTATTCCTCGTAGGACTTGCCGCTTGCGGATATGTAGTCCTTGATGTAGGTCGGGACTTTGAGCTCCTGGGTAGATACAAGTATGAATTTGTTGCCCTCGAAGCAGGATAACGCTTTCAGCAGGGAATGGACGGTACGGCCGTTTTTGAGGTCGCCGCAGAAGCCGACAGTCAGGTTGTCGAGCCGTCCTTTTTCCTCTCTGAGAGTCAGCAGGTCGGTAAGGGTCTGAGTCGGATGAAGGTGTCCTCCGTCACCGGCGTTTATGACCGGACAGTCCGCAGTAAGCGCAGCCGCCTTGGACGCGCCTTCAAGCGGGTGGCGCATAACGAGTATATCGGAGTAGCCGCTTACTATCTTGGTGGTGTCTTTAAGGTTCTCGCCCTTAGCAACAGACGAGGTGGAGGGGTTGTCGAATCCGATGATACCGCCGCCGAGACGCAGCATAGCGGTCTGGAAGCTCATCTGCGTTCTTGTGGAGGGCTCATAGAACAGCGTTCCCATTATCTTTCCTCTGCAAGCGCCCGCATACACCATAGGCGCGCTCATTATCTCGTGAGCCAATGCTACTATGCTGTTCCACTGTTCGGGGGTAAAATCGTTCAGGTCTATAAGATGTGAAATTTTCTCCATTGTTACACTTCCTTGATACATAATCTGCATTATTTCATCTATTATACCACAAACCACCTGTATTTTCAAGCTTTTTTTACAAGTGGAAGCGAACTTTCCTGCTACTGTGAACTTGTCGGAACGTATGATATGAAATGTATCTTCCATGAAACAAAAAAAGCTTTACAACAGCACAAAAATATGTTATAATAACTTATTATTTGTTTCTTAAGGAAACGATGATCAAAGATTGTGCGTTGATTGCGTTGTAGATTTAGTTGGCAGATTGTACAAATTCTCCGAGGGTTTGCCGGCGTAAGTCAAGGGGAATTTGTGCAAGATTACGGCTAAAGATGCAATGCAAGCGACGTGCAAGATTAAATCAGCGGTCCCTTAAACAAATTCAGCCAGCAAAAGAGGAAAGCAACAATGAACAGAATCGTAGTAAAAAAAGAGCTAAACCCGACGGTTACACTCATGTCGGTAGAGGCTCCGCTTATTGCGGCAAAAGCCGAGCCCGGTCAGTTCGTTATACTGCGCTCGCATGATGACGCAGAGAGAATACCGCTTACCATTTCGGACTTTGACCGTGCGGCGGGGACGATCACCATAATATTCCAGATCGTAGGCGCTGCTACAATGAGACTGAACTCTCTGAAAGAAGGGGAGTGTATCGCGGATTTCGCAGGACCTCTCGGCCGCGCGACCGAAACGGAAGGACTGAAAAAAGCGGCTGTTGTCGGCGGCGGTGTTGGGTGCGCTATTGCTTATCCGGTCACAAAGAAGCTGTTCGGACAGGGAACCGAGGTGCACGCAATTGCAGGCTTCCGCAGCAAAGACCTTGTGATACTCGAAGATGAGTTCAGAGCTAATTCAACAAGGTTTTTCCCGGTGAGCGACGACGGCTCCTGGGGAGAAAAAGGATTGGTCACCGATGCGCTGAGACGTCTGATAGAGAGCGGCGAGAAGTATGACGAGGTCATCACCATAGGTCCGCTTGTAATGATGAAGTTCGTCTGCGCTCTCACAAAGGGATACGGTATCAGGACTATCGCGAGCATGAACCCGATAATGATAGACGGGACCGGTATGTGCGGGTGCTGTCGTCTCACAGTCGGAGGAAAAACAAGGTTTGCGTGTGTTGACGGACCCGAGTTTGACGGGCATGAGATAGATTTCGACGAGGCAATAATGCGGAGCCGTATGTATGCCGGTTTCGAGATGCATGAAAGAGAAACGTCCTGCAATCTTTTCAGATCTTCTGAAAGGGGGAACGCATAATGCCTGCGAGAGACCCGAAAAAGCATGAAATGCCGACACAGAAGCCCGAGATACGCGCACACAACTTCGACGAGGTAGCGCTCGGATATACCGCAGAGATCGCAGCCGCAGAAGCCCGGCGCTGTCTCGGATGCAAGAATAAGCCGTGTATGCAGGGCTGTCCGGTAAACATCGACATTCCGGAGTTCATAGCTAACATCAAACAGAATGATATCGAAGGTGCTTATGAAGTCATCACACGAAGCTCTTCACTTCCCGCGGTGTGCGGGCGCGTATGTCCGCAGGAGAGTCAGTGTGAGCATGAGTGTACGCTTGCTGTTAAGCTCGGAATGGAGCCGGTCGGCATCGGTAGGCTCGAACGCTTTGTCGCCGATACGCACAGGCTCAGCAAGACCGGCAAGCCCGAAAAGCCGGCTCCGAACGGACACAAGGTAGCTATTATAGGTTCCGGACCATCGGGACTGACCTGCGCGGGTGACCTTGCCAAAAACGGTTATGCCGTGACAGTGTTTGAAGCGCTTCACACAGCGGGCGGAGTGCTCGTTTATGGAATCCCGGAGTTCAGACTTCCGAAGGATATTGTCGCGGACGAGGTAAACACGCTCAAAGATCTCGGCGTTGAGATCATGACCGACGTGGTGATTGGACGCACTCTCACTGTCGATGAGCTGTTCAAACAGGGATACGAGGCGGTATTCATAGGCTCGGGCGCGGGACTTCCCAATTTTATGAACATTCCCGGCGAGTCGCTTTGCGGTGTATATTCCGCGAACGAGTTCCTGACCCGGTCAAATCTGATGAAAGCTTATCGCGACGATTCACACACTCCCATAATGAAGGGC
>JAFZOA010000073.1 GCA_017550775.1 Ruminiclostridium sp.
AGAGCATATCCGCTGTTATATTCAAAGCATTAGCGATGTTTATAAGTGTTTCAAGGGACGGCGGCTTCTCCGAACGTTCAAGTGCGCTGACATATTTTGTGGATATATCGCAAAGTTCCGCAAGTTTACGTTGGGACATCTGCGCTTCTAAACGGTACTTCTTGATATTGCCGCCTATGGTTGATAGGTTCATAGTATTCACCACCCGCTAATAGTGTGTATTTCCTACTAACAGTATAACCTAAACGGCGAAATATATAAACGCACTAACAGCGGAATTGACCGCTATTAGCGGGATAATGCACAAGTTAAAGAGCCTCTCTTTCGAGAAGCTCTTATAATTACTTCATTTTAATAGATATATTACCCGCGCTGTCGAACGATAACGCAAGGGTCTTAATGTATTTCTCGTAGAAATTCCTGATCTCGCTGTCATTCGGCTCCAACCGCGCCTGTCTGTAAAGCTGTTCTGCCAATGTATAGCCGTTCTTGCCTACGATAGTCGGTATCTCGCTTTTCAGCTCGTTTATCAGAACAAGCTGCTTGAATTCTTCGATGTTTCCGGAGCAGAAGTCGTCAATAGAGCAGAAATATGTGTTATTCTGCAACAGCGCCTCCTTGATAGCAGCACCACACTTCTCATATTCTATCATAACAAGGAACTCAGCTTCCGGAAGTGAGGATATAAGCCCCCAATAGTCGCTGTCGCTCGAAAGCAGTATAAACGAAGTCACACCGTTCTGATAGTATTCCTTACATACTCCGGCAGTAACCTTAATATCTACCAATGATTTACGATCCGTAACCCTATCGACCTCAATATGCTCAACAGGGATTTTAAGGAAGTTGCCGATATAGTCCCAGCCGTTGGTAGTGTGGCTGTCGTCAAAGAGCATTATCTTCTGTATCTTGTTTATCTCGTCCTGATTACAGTTTTTCAGTACGCTGTATAGCTTATAAACATCGCTGTTTTCGCAGTCAACAACGAGTACAGTCTTGTCGCTGCTGTTGATGAACTCATAGATATTGCTTTTGACGCTATCTACGGCGTTCTTGTACTTTGACTTATCACCGAAATAGTCATTGTTCATCTGATACAGCAATTCGAGGAACTTACCGTCGGTATATAAAAGGTTGCCTAAATCGACAGGCTCCCAAAAGATATAGCACTGATACGGGTAAAGCTCTGTATGCGCCATAAACTTCTCAAACTCGTACTTCTGCACCTCGGTATTGTTATACTTCGGTATCATAAAAAGGTCTTTTATGTATTCCCACTTTACCCAATCGGGAAATAAAGGCTTACAATTCTGTATCTTTTCATTTATGAGTTTGTTGAAATATGTCGTATAATCGGAAGCTCTCTTGTTGGTCAGAATGGGCTCGACACCGTTTTTCTGCAATTTCTTTATATCATTCTGATCGAACCATTCCTGATTATAGATGTTGCGCATCTCAAATCTTATTGCATCGTCCGTCTTTTTGAAATTCAGCATAAGCCTTGTGCGAAGACGGCAAAGGCAACGAATAATAAGAGCATTTCTGTCATTTTCGAGCTTTTTATAAAGCCCTTCACAGTAATACTCGTAATTGACTTCCCAAGTCTCCTGCCGGACACCGATAAGATAAGCTACCGTTCCAACGATAGTTTTGGTATCTTCTCTTAAGAACATTTTGCCTCTCCTTTTTCGTCAGCCTCTTTTATGTTCCTCTGAATGATCTCCATAATCTGCTCAAGTCGTTTCTCGCCAATGCCGCTGATAGCACCGATCTCTGTCCTGATTTTGTCAACAT
Organism: Ruminiclostridium sp.; assembly: GCA_017550775.1. The sequence goes on from JAFZOA010000073.1 coordinate 1,795, forward strand.
CAAGATCAATGACCGCATTTTCAAGTGCGTCCTTTGCTCCCATATCATAGATATTGTTGATAGTTTTCTGCATTGTCTCCCGATTCATAGCCTTTATGCTGCGGTAAAGGTCGCGGGTAAGTAAATTGGCTTTCGGCATCGTGATTTGCTCCTTGTATGTGTCGTATTATCTGTATTATAGCACAAGAACGCCGAGAAATCAAGCTATTGCCGGATATGCTTTACAAATAGGTTGATTTGTGGTATAATTACTGATATAAATCGGTATTTGTAATGGAGGAATTAGTGAAATGAAGATTAGAAAAGTTGAAAGGAACGGTATCATATGCGCTGTTATAGATAGTGAGGATAAGGTGATTACAGATTCCCAATCCGCACTGGATTTGTTGATGACT
>JAFZOA010000074.1 GCA_017550775.1 Ruminiclostridium sp.
ATATAATATATTAAAGAGGGTGATATAATGGACACGAGATTGAAGGATTTAAGAGAAGATAATGAATTAACGAAAATAGAATGTGCAAAAATAGGTTTTATTTCTAAAAATTCATATATTAGATATGAAACAGGAGAACGAACACCACCTCTTGATGTAATTATACAATATGCAAAATATTATCATGTTTCCATAGATTATATAGCAAAATTAACAGACAGCAAAAAAAAGGAATGGTAACCAAAATGAATATTCATTATGACACAACAACATTAATAACTACAGCAATAATAGGCTTAATCGAAATAATATGCTGGATATCTATAGCTGTAAATGTAAGCAAGATCATGAAAACAGTAACACAACCGTTCCAAAACAAAAAGCCGGACTATCCGGATAAAGTACTGGAGCTTCTGCAAGCTATTGTTTCAGCTGAGCAGCATAATACATCAGAAATACAATCTTTAAAGAATTCTATGGAGAAGTACCAGAACGGCGGCACTGTTCCCGGTATGAAAAGTAAGGAAACAGCGAACCAGGAACAGATCATAGAACTTTTGAAAAAACAAAATGATATTCTGACTAAATTGCTTGAATGTACTAACGGAGATGAGAAGAAAAAGCTCATGGAGAAGTGGAAACAGGCTCAGGATATAATGAATAATATGTGACCTAAAATATATTTTTATTTAAAATTGCCGCAAAGCCGCACGGCAAAAGGGATTACCCCGATTTTCTCTGTACGTTCTACCCACGTATTACCGAACGTGGGTTGCAAAAACCCCGAGGCGTCGTGCTGACACTTCGGGGTATCTTCTTATCTATTCTTTTTTTCTTTGGCTTTTGAATTATACCGCGGCCGACCGGAGCCGTCAAGGACCGGAAAAATTTTTTTCACTTTATTATTGGGGTGAAAAAATTTTTTCCTACGCTGCGCGTTCCTTGACTGCTCCGCCCGGGCGCGGTTTTTTGCAGTTAGCCAAAGAAAGGAAAAGAATGCTGTAGGCGGTTCCTCGGTCGAAACTGCGGGATAATATCCATTCTGCGCATAAAGTAGTTAGCTCGCGCCTTTGCGGTCAAACTTTTTATTTTACGCAATTGGCTGTCAAGATTTTTCGGACTGTCCTTATTATAGCACATATACACACCTTTTGCAAGTTTGATATAAGAAAACCGTACCTCGCTCAGCATTACACATAAGCAGGTACGGTTATTCTATAACACAAATCTAAGGGACCGCTGATTTAATCTTGCACTTCGCTTGCATTGCATCTTTAATCATCGTTTCCCTAAATTCCGTCGGCAAGGCTCTTCGCGAACCATTTGACTTCCGGCTTATCTGCGATCTCCCAGAGGCGTGACGTACAGACTGTGAGCACTCCACGTCCGGTATTCTTACGATAAAGCATACCGAGCTTTGCGGCTCTGTCCGGATTGTCGATGACCCATACGACCGGAACGGTGTCCGTGCCGTCAAGCTCCTCACAACGACTGTGCATCACAAGCTCGAACCACTGCGCTGTTGTATGATCGGTACACGGGAACTCCGCCAGCAGCTTATCGTTGTTGTCTATAAGAAGTCCCATAGTTCCGATCGGCACTGGCTTATTCATACTCTCCGAAATAGACCTGAACATGGGATAGCACCAGAAATCCGTGCAGTACGTTCCTTCAAGCTTTCCGGAAGCGTCCGGGATATAAACTACGGCTTCTCCGTTTGCGAGCGCAGCGCCCGCATTTTCTTCGGTATGAGCTATAATCACATTTTTGCTCCCGCACACAATGCTGTCGCGTGTTATAGAAACATCTGTCTTCGGGTACACTGCAAACTCGTAGGTGTTGCGTATCTCGGTCTTTTCGACCGACAGAGTAAGCTTGTAAACAGCCGGAGTTTTTATATCGTCCGCTCTGAACACAACTTTTCCGATCTTGTTGACTCGTTTATCAGATATTGCACGAACATGACCGTAAAATTCCACAGCTCCGTCGTACTCGACGGTATAGCTTACACGCTCACCCGCAAAAGACGGATCCGTATTGAACAGAGTTATCCCGAAGCTTATATCCTCGTCGGCAGAGAACACAAACTTCTCAAACTCCGCCATTATAACTGTCGGAGCGCAGAACTCTCTCCACTCCTCGGCGGTCACAGTTCCCTTCGGCTCCATAAGCGAGTTTAGAACGCCCACCAATGCCGTTCCCTGACCGGTGAAATCCTGTATATCGAGAAGCTGGAATCCCGACAGCTCCTCCGATTTGAGAGCAGCCTCTATCTCGCGCTTATAGCAATCCACAGCAAGAGCTCCGGACGCATGGAAGAATTTGTCCGCGTAGTCAAGCAGACCCTTTTCGGCTGCTTTTTCTTTGTACAGTGCGATGTTCTCCGCTTTGAGAGCACCCGTGTACCGGTCGATCTCGCTGTAGTCCGGGTATGTCTCATACTGACCCACCTCGTGGGATATGACCGGGACTTCCGGTATGAACATCTCTCCGCCTTCCGCCTCGACTTCCTTAACGCCGGTACCGTACTGTATCAGTATCTTACCGCCTTCGGTAGCGTCTCCGGGCGCTTCCGGAACAATGATACCGTCATAGTTGTGGACCGTGTTCGGCGCGTCGGTCTGTATGAACCCCTGCGGAGCGTCACACATAGCATAGGAGCCGCGGTACAGTCTCTCACGCGAAAGCCGTACACCGCTCAGAAAGTCCGCGTTTTCAAGCACCTGCGGGACGAACTGGTAGTTGTTAGAGCCGTCGGTGTACAGATGCCGGTCGTCCTCGCTCTTATAGCGGGCAAGTATCCCGTTCAGCACCTTCTGACTTCCCCACAGCTCATTCCCGAGCGACATCATCACGAATGACGGGTGGTTTCCGAACTCCCGGAGTATGCGGGAGCCTTCGTCCGCGAGGTACCGCTGTTCGTCGGTCATTTCTTCCTCTATCGTACCCCAGAACGGAAGCTCAGGCTGCATATATATGCCGAGCATATCTGCCGCTGTGAACGCCGCGTCGGGCGGACAGCAGGTATGGAAGCGGTAGTGGTTGATACCGAATTTCTTCGCCGTACCAAGAACTCTGAGCCAGCTCTCAACGTCTGTCGGAGCGTACCCTGTAAGCGGAAATATCATGCCGTCGTGCTTTCCGCGCAGGAACACTTCTCTGTCGTTTATGAGCAGCTTTCTTCCACGGGTCTCAAGCTTTCTGATACCGAACTTCACCGTCTGCATCTCGCCGTTGGTCGCTACGCACAGCTTGTGCAGGTTCGGCGAAAACTCGTCCCACAGAGCAAGCGGCTGCTCCGGGATATAGGTGATCCTGTTCTCGCCCTTTTTCATTCTGACGGTATCGGTCCTTCCGCCGGAAATCGTAATATAAGCCTCGCAGTCATCGACTGCCGTGCAGGAGAAAACCACCTTCCCGCTCTCCGTCTCCGAAAGGACAGTAATGTCGTCGATATGCACTTCCGGACGGATAATAAGCTCAACCGCGCCGGTTATCCCGAGCCAGTTGGTCTGCGTGTCCGGCGAGGTCATGTGACCGCCCTTTGTCGGATAGCCGACATTTCTCACGCGGATATCAAGGGTATGCTTTCCGGTTCCGAGCTTCGGCAGCCGGAAGATGTGCGCGGTACAGAGCGAATTATTGTCGCCGCATTTCTCCCCGTCAACATACACTTCCGTCATGCGGGTGCGTTCCAGCCGCAGATAAAGCTCCCGGTCACGCATTTCCGGCGTCACATCGAAATTACGTCTGAACCATGCTTCTCCCTCGAAGCGGTACGGGTCGGTAAGATATCCGCCCGCGCGCTCGTCACTGCGCCCTCCCTTGCATGCGTGAGATACGGTA
>JAFZOA010000075.1 GCA_017550775.1 Ruminiclostridium sp.
CAGATTGCGGATATGATGAACGGGTCACAGCTTTATATCCCTCTGGTGAATAACGCGATTTACAAAGATGATAATATACGTAAACAAATTTTTGATGTTATGGAAGAGCTGCCGATCTATGACAATGAAACACTTACGGACGAGGAAGCGGAAGCTGTATTGCCGTATCTTTTGGAAAAGGATCTGTTCTGGTCAGGTCGGTTCAATGAAATACCGGAAGATATCCGTGCGCTGGTAGTCAAAGAATTGCTTTCGGGAGCAAAGGATAAATTTGAATCCACAACCATGAACGGCAGCTTTGAGAATCTTTTTTATATTAGTGCGGCGAATAAAGAACGAATTCGTGTCCTTATAGATTTCAAGCTTGAAAACTCCGAAAGCGATAAAGGAAAGTATTTTGATATTGACCTTTCGCAGCATACCGTCCTCCGTGATCTTTTTGAAAGCGGGTCCAAAGAAATGGTCTTTGAAAGGACAAGCAGCTTCCCGATTGAAGGAAATCTCTATATATGCTACTTTCCGGTAATGATAAACGACAGTTTATATTCCGTTGTCGGCTTAGCTTATGACTGGGACGATCTCCGGCGGTCGATCGTGAATACGATAATCAACACGATCATTATAATAGTAATAGGCATGATACTGCTGATGACGCTTCTCATGCTGTTTCTGTACCGCAAGGCTATAAAGCCGGTGTCAAGGATACAGAATGCGCTGCTTGACTATGCCGCGGACAAGAACACCCCCGGGATTGTCAAAAAAATGTATGAAATAAAGTCGAATAACGAGCTCGGCTACCTTGCGGACACTATCGCGGATCACGCTCTTGAGATCGATCACTATACAAACGAGAATATCCGTATAGCCGTAGCGAAGGAACGAACCGAGAAGGAACTGTACGAGGCGAAAGTCTCTGTCATGGTGTCACAGATAAGTCCGCACTTCATGTACAACGCCCTTACCTCGATAGCAATGATGTGTACGATAGACCCCGAGACCGCGCAGGAGGCAACTATCACCTTTGCGAAATATCTGCGGGAAAACATGGACTCGCTGAAACAGACAAAGCCCGTGCGGTTTGAGCAGGAGCTCGATCATCTGAAAAAGTACCTGTACATCGAGAAGCTTCGTTTCGGGAAGAAGCTGAACATCGAGTACGACATACAGGCTACGGATTTCGTTATCCCGCTGCTTTCGGCACAGCCGCTTGCGGAGAATGCGGTAAAGCACGGCGTAGGAATGAAGAAGAAGGGCGGCACGGTAAAGATATCATCCCGGGAGACCGATACCGCTTATGAGGTCATTATCTCCGACGACGGCGTGGGATTTGACACATCTGCGCCGAAAGCCGACGACGGGCGCTCTCATGTCGGCATGGACAATACCCGCACCCGCCTGAAAGAGATGTGCGGCGGCGAGGTAGTTATCGAAAGCACGGTAGGCGAAGGCACTACCGCGAGAATAATACTTCCGAAGGAGGGACAGGACTGTGAGAATACTGTGCCTTGACGATGAAGAGCTTGCTTTGCAGATGCTTGAAATGTGCGTAAAGAAAGCAAAGCCGGATGCCGAGGTCTGGTCGTTCGACGATCAGGACGACCTGCTGGAGGACGCGGGGGAATACGGCTGTGATGTGGCGTTTCTCGACATTCACATGAGAGGTATGACGGGGGTCGAGGTGGCAAAGCGCCTTAAAGACATCAATCCGAAGATGAACATAATCTTCGTCACCGGCTTCTCGGAGTATAAGGGCGAGGCAATGGACATGAAGGCGAGCGGCTACATAATGAAGCCGGTCACCAGGGAGGAGGTCGAGCGGGAGCTTAATGACCTGCGCTACCCGTCAATGGCACCGAAGAAGAACGCGCTGCTTAAGGTGCAGTGCTTCGGCAACTTCGACGTGTTCACCCCGAACGGCGATCATGTCCGCTTCGAGCGCAGCAAGGCAAAGGAAGTGTTCGCGTATCTCGTTTCCCGCCACGGAAGCTCCTGCACCTTACGGGAATTGTTCGCGGCGATATTCGAGGATCAGCCGTATGAGGAAAAGCTCCAGAACCTGCTCCAGACGTACATCTACTCGATGATAAAGAGCCTTAAAGCCGTGGGTGCGGAGGCTGCGGTGGTGCGAAGCTACAATGCTCTCGCGGTCAACCCCGATGTTCTCGACTGTGACTACTACCGGTTCAAGGAGCTGGACGCGGGTGCTGTCAACGCCTATGAGTGCGAGTTCATGAGCCAGTATTCCTGGGCGGAATTTCTGTATTTTGAATAATAGCGCAAAACACCCATACCGGCGGGGTATGGGTGTTTTTTGTATGCTGCGCGGATCTGGACGCTTCACATCGTATTCGATAGCATTGGTCGTTTTCCTGTTTGCATAAACGGGTCACATACAGCAAATCCGGATAGGTTCCCGTCAGTGTAACCATGAC
>JAFZOA010000076.1 GCA_017550775.1 Ruminiclostridium sp.
CACTGTGGCGGACGTGACCGAGATCAGGGAGAAAACGCGTGAGCTCGACGAGTCGCTTTCCGACGCCTATGAACGCACGCTCAAAATGCTGTTCAGCGAGTATTCCACGCTCGTTCCGAAGATCCCCGACGAGCTTATCGGACTTGTCGAGGGCGAGCATGACCTCAAAAAGCTGTTCGACCTCATGATCTTCAACGTGTTCCTCAAGACCGAGAACAAGCAGATACTTCTCGAAACCAACGGCATCGAGAAGCAGGTCAAGAAGCTCATAGATATGCTCACCGAGGAGATAAAGGTGCTGCGCTTCGAGGCGGAGATAAGCGAGAATATCCGCGACTCGATCGACAACAATCAGCGCGAATACATACTCCGCGAGCAGATGAAGGCGATATCCAAGCAGCTCGGCGGCGGCGAGGACTACGACGAGGAGCCGTATGACTACTCCGACCGCATACAGGAGATCGGTTTCCCCGAGGACACCGAGGAAAAGCTGCTCCGCGAGGTCAACAAGATGACCAAGCTCCACCCGTCATCCCAGGAGTACGGGCTTATCAAGACCTACCTCGACTCGATACTCGAAATGCCGTGGAATGTCTTCACCGAGGACACTATCAACATTGACAAGGCGGAAAAGCAGCTCGAAAAGGATCACTACGGGCTCAAAAAGGTCAAGGAGCGTATTCTGGAGATCATCTCCGTCAGAAAGCTCAACCCCGATGTCAAGAGCCAGATAATATGCCTCGTGGGACCTCCCGGAGTCGGCAAGACCTCCGTCGGAAAGTCTATCGCCGCAGCGCTCGGCCGCCACTACGCGAGAGTTTCACTCGGCGGCGTTCGCGACGAAGCTGAGATCCGCGGTCACAGAAAGACCTACGTCGGCGCAATGCCCGGCCGCGTCGTGAACGCGATCAAGCAGGCAAAGTGCATGAACCCGGTGATACTGTTCGACGAGATCGACAAAATGGGGAGCGACTACAAGGGCGACCCCTCCGCAGCCATGCTCGAAGTGCTCGACCCGGAGCAGAACTCCACCTTTACCGATCACTTCTTCGAGATCCCGATAGACCTGAGCGACGTGCTGTTCATAACCACAGCGAACACCACCGATACTATCCCCGCTCCCCTGCTCGACAGAATGGAAGTCATCGAGCTTTCGAGCTACACCCGCGAGGAGAAGTTCCATATCGCTAAGAAGCATCTCGTCCCCAAGCAGCTCAAAAAGCACGGTGAGACGCGAAAGACACTGGAGATAAACGACAAGGCGCTTTACGCGATCATCGACGGCTACACAAAGGAAGCCGGCGTGCGCGGACTTGAAAAGAAGATCGCGTCGATATGCAGAAAGGCGGCAAAGCGCATAGTAAGCGGCGAGACCTCCGTTTCCGTCACCGATGCGAACATCAAGGACTTCCTCGGAACACGCAAGTACCTCCCCGAGACTATCTCCAAGACCGACGAGACCGGTATCGTCACCGGACTTGCGTGGACATCCGTGGGCGGAGTGACCATGCCCCTCGAAGTCATCGTTATGGAGGGCGACGGTAAGGTAGAGGTTACCGGCTCTCTCGGCGACGTAATGAAGGAGTCCGGCAAGATCGCGGTGAGCCTTGTACGGAGCATCGCTTCCACCTACAACATCGACCCCGAGTTCTACAAGAACAAGGATCTGCACATACACGCTCCGGAAGGCGCTGTCCCGAAGGACGGACCTTCGGCAGGCGTTACCATGACCACCGCGCTGGTATCGGCGCTTTCGGGTATGCCGGTGAAGCGGGACATCGCCATGACCGGCGAGATAACGCTGCACGGAAAGGTGCTCCCCATAGGAGGGCTCAAGGAGAAGTCCATGGCGGCGTACAAGGCGGGCGTCAAGACGGTGATCATCCCGAAGGAGAACGAAGCCGACCTTGACGAGATCGACGAGACGGTAAAAGACAACGTGCGCTTCATTCCGGCGGAGAAGATACAGACCGTTCTGGACAACGCGCTCGTGTTCCCGAAGTCCTCGGCAAAGAGCGCTTCCGTGAAGTCATCAAAGAAGCCGGCTGCAAAGAAGAGCAGGAAGTCTTCCGCAGATACGGCAAACGCGCAATAAAAAACACTTTATCCCCTGCCCGAACGACAGGGGATGACATTTACAGGGGAAAACCATGAACTATAACAAGGCGGAATTTACCGCGTCATACGGACTGTTCAGACAGATACCGCGCTCCGACAGGCTCGAATTTGCGTTCTCGGGACATTCAAACGTCGGCAAGTCCTCGCTCATAAACAAGCTGCTCAACCGCAAGTCCCTCGCCCGCGTCAGCGCGACCCCGGGCAAGACATCCACCATAAACTTCTTCGCGGTAGACAGCTTCTACATTGTCGATCTTCCGGGCTACGGCTACGCAAAGGTGTCACAGGGCGAAAAGAAGCGCTGGGCGGAGCTCATCGAGGGGTACCTGCACGACGAGCGTGATCTCGCTCTTGTGTTCCAGCTCATAGACTTCCGGCACGCTCCGACCGCGGACGATATCATGATGATAGACTTCCTTATCGACAGCGGGATCCCGTTCGTGGTGGTGCTCACCAAGGCGGACAAGCTTAAACCCAGGGAGCGTGAAACACGCAGAGAAGCATTCCGGACGGAGATACCCTGCTTTGACGATATTACCGTGATCGAGTTCTCGGCGGAGACCGGCGAGGGCGTGAACGAAATACGCGCGATAATAGACGATGTGTGTGCCGGTGAGGAGGAGTAAGCTATGTCTGAAAAGGTCGAAAAAGCGATAAACAACCACAAGAGCTTCTATTCATGCTCGGCTTCTGTTCTGAGCGCGTTCAGCGAGGAGGCGGGACTTACCGAGCAGGAAGCCAAGACCGCTGCCGCGCCGTTCGCGGGCGGGCGTATGGGAAAGTGCGGAGCCGTGCTCGCAGCGGAATACGTCATAGACCGTAAGCTCGGCGAGAATTCGGAGCCGGTCAAGGCAGAGTTCGAGCGGCGTTTCACAGAGATGAACCGGACGCTCATGTGCAAGGAGCTCAAAGGCGCGCTCACCGGCAAGCCGATACGCTCCTGCAGAGGGTGCGTTACCGACGCGGCAGAGTTGCTGGACGAGCTTCTAAGCAAAAACTGAAAGAACTCCCGTAAAGCATTGAGCCTTACGGGAGTTTTTGTTATTATTGCCTGTTTTATTCGTTTCGGATAGCTTCGAGCGCGCTGATCTTGACCGCTCTGTTCGCGGGATAGAACCCGGATATCAGACCGATAACGGTGGAGAACACAAGCGCGAGAAGCACGAGCCACAGCGGTATGATAGATACACGACCGTCACCGCCCGCTCCCGTTCCCAGCATCTCGGCGAACATCGAGCCGCCGAAGGTGTTCATGGCGAAGGACAGACCATAGCTTATCAGCGTTCCTATGATACCGCCGAGAAGTCCGATCATACCCGCCTCCATAAGGAACAGAAGCCTTATGTTGCCGATGAAGCAGCCGAGTACCTTCATGATACCGATCTCCTTCGTGCGTTCGTAGATCGACATTATCATGGTGTTCGTGATACTGATCGCCGCGACCAGCAGACTTATAGCCGCGAGACCGCCGAGTATAAGCTCGATAACGCCGAGCTCACCCTGCATCTGCTCTCTGATCTGCGCCATGCTGGTAGCATTGTATCCGAGCGCCGTGATCTCGTCCTGTATCGCCGCAACGCTTTCGAGATCCTTACACATGATCTTGACCTGTGCGTATTCGGGCTCCTTGGCGTTTTTCACGCCGTTCATCCTGTTATACGATGCGATTATGTCCTTGGCGAAGTCGATATCGATAAAGATAGCGTAGGGAGTATCCCAGTTCACATCCTGCTTGAGAACCGCCGATCCGTCAAGCTCAAACTCGTACCCCTTGCCGCCGACCTGACGCGAACCGTCATCGTTAGTCTTTTTGTTGTTGATGATAGAGATCTTGAATTTATCATCTACCGGGTCAATAAACGGAGGCGTCACCGAGCCGTCGGGAAGCTCTTTCTTTTCTGCGTACATAGCATTACCGTGCTTCTTGGTATCAACAAACTGATACGGTACCTCGATACCCATTACGAGTACATCTTTTTTATTGTGCTCGTCGGGGAGGATACCCTGATCGACCTCATAACCCATTTTTTCAAAGAAGGAGAAATCGACTCCGTAGACCGAGGCATATCCAAGTTTGTATCTGTCGTTTCTTCCGGAGGTAATGACTATCATATCGCTTCCGATAGAAAGCTTCGGTATTACGGTCTCGACATTGGGTATATCCCGGAACAGCTCAACTGCGGTATCATCAACTCTCGGCTTATCCGTTTTGGAATCATTATCGCTGCCGTATCCGCTTTCACTGCTGTAAACGGTTATGGACGTAAGATCTCCCCACGAGGAAAGCATACTATCCATTGCGGCGCTCATACCGAGACCGAGCGATATCATGACGATGACCGCGCAGGAGCCTATGACGACGCCCACGACCGTGAGCATCGTCCTTCCCTTTCGTCTCCAGAGATTACGGAGACAAATGCTTATCATATCATAGATCTTCATCGTCTTCCTCTGCTTTTGCTTTCTTTCTCTTCTTGACGATCACAACGATAATAATGATCACAACGATCAGAACAACTGCACAGATGATAACAGGTACCCAGTTGAACGGTTCCTCTGCGGGACCCATATCCTCGAAAGCACCCATATCCATGCCCATATTGAAAGATTCTTCCATAGCTTCAAAGCTGAAATCGATCGTCCTGGTCTTGGCTGTTCCGTTGGAATCTTCGTAGGTAAAGAGTATCTGACCGCTCATCTGTCCGCTTTCCACGGGAGTGAGCTTAGCGTCATATATTTCCTCCACACCGCTCTTGATGTTGCCTATGTAGTATTTCGGAGTCTCGATCGTGAAGCCCTCTCCGGAGACCTCGGCGGAAACGTTGTAGCTGTCGCTCTTGCCCTTGTTTACGATGCTTACCGAGACCGTGGCGGGAGTTCCGACCGCGACCGCGTAATTCGGCACCTCGGGATCGTTGAATTCAAGTCTGTCCTCCTGGCGAAGCGGAATAGTGATCGTCTCGGACACTGCGCTTGCCTGGTAACGCTCATCGTTTACGGTGTATTCGTAAGTGAATGCTATCTCGATCGGGTAGCTGTTAGGTGTAGCGTCCGATCTTGCGAGAATGAACATATCAATGGGCTTTTCCTCGTGGGGCATCACGCTCTCAAAGAAGAACGAGTTGGAGGAGTTTGCGGGAGAGAACGCGATAGCGCCGTCCTGTCTGGTGGCTACACCGTTAATGGTGACTTTGAGGTTTTCTATCACAGCTTCCGAGGATGCGTTCTTTATCACGAGGTCAAGCGGGAATGTGGAACCGGCCGCAACATACTCACCGCCGAAATCATAGCTCTCGATAATGATAGTAGGCGCGAATACCTTTTTCTTATCCTCTTCCTTTTCCTTGGGAAGACAGGTCACAGTCGCATAGGAGGTGTTGGTGATGTCGCCGTAGTTGAGCTCGATCTGGATAACTTCTCTTACGGAAGCGATGCCCTTGCAGCCGATAAGGCTGAACTTGTATGTCTGCGTCTCGCCTGCGGCTATATCGAAATCGCGGTAGGTAAGTCCGCTGTTGAGCGCGAACTTGGTACCGTCAAGATTGAGAAGGCTCAGACGGGCACCCTCGATCTTGTTCTTGCTGCTGTTCTTTACGTTCAGTGTAAGGTTGAACGTGGTATTCTCGGCAACTGCGCCGGCATCGATGGAATAGTCGGTGACGGTGATATCATACTTGCCGTTCTTCTCGGCTGTCTTTTCGGGCTTACAGATGACCGCAGCCTGCATTGTGGTGGAATTTGCGCCGAATTCAAGCACGATCGGCACATTTTCTCTCTCAAAGGTGATACCCGCGCCGCCTATGAGCTTGAAGACGAAGCGCTTGGTCTCACCGGGTCTGATGTTGAAATCCGTGTACGCAAGGCCGCTTTCGATCGCGAACTTTGTGCCGTCGGGAGTTACGGATACGCGCGCGCTCTTGATCTCTTCCTTACCGTTGTTCTTTACCTCGACAGTAAGATCAAACTTTGTGCCCTTCTCGACAAGCGAGCTGCTTACGGTGTACTTTGTCATGGTAAGGTCGTGCTTGCCGTAGGTCGCCTCTTCCGGCTCGGGTACACAGTTGAGGATGACCTGGGTGCTCGTTGTGCGGGACATATCGGTCTTGTTCTCGTCGAGCGTGTAGGTGAGCGTAAGGGTGAGGTTCTCACGTTCGAGGGTTATGCCCTTCTGTGCTATCAGGTTGAATACAACAGTACCGGTTTTCCCGTTCGGGATATCTATGTACTGCTTTGAGAAGCCGGTATCGAGCACGAACTTCTTGGTGTCGATGCCGTCAAGGAAGAGCTCGGCGTTCTTGATGTCTATGCCGCTCTCATTTTTCAGGTCAACGGAGATGCTGAACTTATCGCCGGCCTTGATAGCTTTATTGCTTACTGAATAGGATTCAATGTTGAGACCCTTTAATTTCAGATTGCTGGTGACCTTCATGGTAAAGGTGAAGGTCTGTGTAGCCACGCACTCGGCATATCTGAACACTCTTGCCGTTACTGTGAAGGTATGCTCGGCGGTTGACGCGGTCTGAGTCGCGCATACGATGAAGCTTGTGCTGCATACGCCGGTCGAAGAAACGTGTTCGGGGTCTACGACATAGACCTCCTTATTTCCTCCGGTGACCGAAAACTCGATGCTTGAATATGTACCGCCCCTTTTCTGGTACAGCTCTACGGGAACGACAACCTTGGTACCGGCGGTCATCTCGAACTTTGTACCCGATGTGAGTGAAAACTCCGGGACAGCGTCACTGTCGGTGTTCTGATACGGCGTTTCGGCAAACGCGGCGGGGACTGCTGCGGTAGCCATTACTGCGGCGGCGAGAAGTGCGGCCGCTAACTTTTTCAACAGATTCATTTTGTCTGGACCTC
>JAFZOA010000077.1 GCA_017550775.1 Ruminiclostridium sp.
ATAATCTGCGGTGTGCTCGGGCTTCTGCTTAGTGCCGGGTTTACCGTGTACACGCTCGTATCCTACAAAAACATCCTGTTCGTTCCGATGCAGGAGATATCCGCGGGCGCGAACCGCATCAAAATGGGCGATTATGATACCGACGTAAAGATAAGCACCGGGACCGATATCGACGAGATCGCGGGTGCTATCAATCAGACCTCCAGGCTCAATTCCTTCGTCGCGTGCATCGTCAACGACATTGCGAACGGCGACTTTACCCGCGACATATCCGATCTTCCGGACGACTACTCGCTCACAAGAGGGCTCAAAGAGCTCTACTACAACATGGCTAAAGCGTTCAGCGATCTTTCCGGCGGTGCAGAGCAGGTGAACCTCGACGGAGAGCGCGTTTCTTCGGCTTCGCAGTCGCTCTCGCTCGGCGTTTCCGCACAGGTAAACACAGTGGAACAGCTCAGCTCCACCGTGAACGAGATACGCACCGCTGTCATCAAGAACGCGGAAAATGCGCGTGAAGCACAGCGCCATGCCGATGAAGCAAGCGTAGCGGTAAACGACGGTACCGAGAAGATGAATGAGCTGTTAAAGGCTATGGACGACATCAGCAAGTCCGCGAACGAGATCGCACAGTTCAACAAGGTCATCGAGGACATCGCGTTCCAGACGAACATACTCGCTCTCAATGCGTCGGTCGAGGCGGCGAGAGCCGGTGAAGCAGGCAAGGGCTTCGCGGTGGTCGCGTCCGAGGTCAAGAACCTCGCGATCAAGTCTCAGGACGCGTCGCACCAGACCAGCACCGTTATCATGAGCTGTGTCGAGAGCGTAAAGGAAGGCGTTGCAAAAACCCAGGAGACCGCGAGCGCATTCAGTGTCATCGCGGAGAAGGCTGCCGAGATCGGCAAGGGTCTGAACGTAATTTCGATAGAATGTGAACAGCAGTCGGAAGCTATCACACAGATCAATATCGGCGTAGATCAGATAAGCAGAGTTATCCAGAGCACCTCTGCCACCGCCGAGGAGTGCGCAAAGTCCGCAGAAGCGCTTACCGGCCGCTCCGGAGACCTGCGTGAGATCGTGGGAAGATTCAGATTCGGCAGCATAAAGAAGCCCGTTCAGAGCTCCTATAACAAGGGAACAAAAGCTCCCGCAGCGGGCAAAGCGGATTCAAAGCCCGCACCCAGACCTGTCGAAAAGCCTGCGTCCAGACCGGCTGAAAGACCTGCATCCAAGCCTGTTGAGAAGCCCGCTTACAAACCGGCCGAAAAGCCTGCGCCCAAGCCTGTTGAGAAGCCCGCATACAAGCCGACCGAAAAGCCGGCACCCAAGCCTGTCGAGAAGCCTGCTTACAAACCCACCGAAAAACCGGCTCCCAAGCCTGCCGAGATGTCTAAGGCGGCTGCGAAGCCTGTTCAGAAGCCCGCGGCGAGCAGTACATACACACCTACCCCGAAGCCCGCGAGCGCGGAAGCCAAACCCGCTTCAAGACCGTCGTCAAGATCGGCTGTTATCACTCAGCCGTCCGGAAGCTACGCAAACGCGCAGTTCGTTGACGTGCCGGACAACAAATACTGATAAACACACGAAAAGGAGAAGAATGTTCTTCTCCTTTCGTTTTATGAACAAGGAGAACTGACTTGAAGCTTACGAATTCGTTTGAAAAAACTATAACCTCCGAGAAGGTAGAGGACTGGCGCTATCCGCGCTTTTTTACCGACAATATCGGCGAGACTGTTGTCATAACCGGCGGTGATGCTTCGCACATCTCAAAGGTGCTGCGGATGAAGCAGGGAGATCTCGCGGTGATCTGCGACGGACAGGGAAGCGACCTGCTGTGCAGAATTACAAGTGCAGCGGAGAGTGCGGTGGAGCTTGAGATACTTGACCGCGGGAAGTCGCTCGGGGAGCCGTCGGTAAAGCTGCGGTTGTTCCAGTGCTGTCCCAAGTCCGACAAAATGGACTTCATAGTGCAGAAAGCGGTGGAGCTCGGCGCGTCGGAGGTCATACC
Organism: Ruminiclostridium sp.; assembly: GCA_017550775.1. The sequence goes on from JAFZOA010000077.1 coordinate 2,006, forward strand.
TGTGATCTCAAAGCGCTGTGTGTCGCGTCCCGACGAGAAGAGTGCAGCGAAGAAGCGTGAACGCTGGCAGCGCATAGCCGACGAGGCCGCGAAGCAGTGCGGGCGCGGTCGTATCCCGACAGTAGGCGGAACGGTGAGCTTCGATGAGGCAGTGAGAATGTATGACCCGGAGAGCTGCGGCATCATCTTCTACGAGTGCGGCGGAAAGGCGCTCCGCGACATTGTGACAAGCCCCGATATCGGCGCGATAGACGTGTTCATAGGCTCCGAGGGTGGGTTTGAGAAGTACGAGGTTGAGCTTGCGGAAAAGGCGGGTATAGTCCCGGCGACTCTCGGGACAAGGATACTGCGGTGTGAGACGGCGCCGGTGGCGGCTATTGCGGTGTTGATGAATCTGACAAATAATATGTGACACGATTGTGCAAAACGTCAAATTTTCAAATATGCTTGAAATAACGTGAAAAATGTTGTATAATAATACTATAAATTATTTCTGTAAAGGAAGGAAAATACTATGAACAAGAATATTATTGCTATCCTTATCGGTATCATCGCTATTCTGGCCGGTGCTCTCGCTGCATTCCTCATCATCAGGAAGAAGTTTGCCGCTGACGACGATTTCGACGAATTTGAGGATTTCGATATGATCGGTGACGACGAATTCTTTGACGAGGACGAGTTCTTCGGCGAGGATGACGGCAACTCCGAATACGCAGTAGGTAACGACAACTCCATGCCCTTTGCGGCAGGTCAGAACGGTTCCGAGACTGCTCAGGAAAGCCTTTGATCTCACTGCACCGGTAACTTTATGAAGAAATTAATATCTAAACTTTTGTCTCTATTCGCTGCAGCGGTCATCTCGGTGACTGCTGCGGCTGTTCCTGTTTCTGCCGATAATGTCGCGACCCTTCCGAACAACGAAGCAATGCTGTTCGTTGACAAAATGGGGGCGGGCTGGAACCTCGGAAACTGCTTTGACGCGAGTGATGCGACCTGGGTATCCGATGAAATGGAGTACGAGAGCGCGTGGTGCAGAGCGAAAGCTACAAAGGAGCTCATAAAGGCAGTCAAGAACGCCGGCTTCTCCACCATACGCGTTCCGGTGTCATGGCACAACCATGTTGACAGCAGTCTGAACATAAGTGAACAGTGGATAGACCGCGTGAAAGAAGTCGTTGACTGGTGCCTCAATGAAAACCTCTATGTCATAATCAACGTCCACCATGACGTAAAGAGCGGGTACTATTATCCGTCCGGCTCGGAGCTTTCCTCTTCCACCGAGTACATGAAGAAGATCTGGACTCAGATCTGTTCCAAGTTCGGAAGCTGCAGCGACAAGCTCATTTTTGAGTCCATAAACGAGCCTCGTCTGGTCGGCACAAACTATGAGTGGTGGTACGACACGAATAACGCTCCGAAAGAAGTCAAGGACTCTCTCGATTGTATCAACAAGCTCAATCAGACCTTTGTAGATACGGTAAGAGCGTCAGGCGGGAACAACAAGACCCGCTATCTGCTTGTTGGCGGATATGACACAGACGGAACGGTGAAGGGCATACTCTCGCCTTACTTCAGGATGCCGACCGACACTGTAAAGAACAGGCTGATCGCCGACGTTCACTACTACGCACGCGGCATCAATAAGGCAAAGAGAGAGTTTGACGAGCTGTACAAGGCGTTCACTTCAAAGGGGATACCTGTCGTTATTTCCGAGTACGGTATCTCCGAAGGCGGTTTTGACTACGAAGGAAAGCAGGATATTGCCGCCGCCGAGTTCGCCGACGTGTTCGCCTATGCAAGAGGTAGGGGCATATCCGTCATTTTCTGGGATAACAACTACGGCGGAGTCGGTGTCAAGGACGGGGCGAGAATGTTCGACAGAGCCACCGCGAGTATCACTGCAGCCGACGTTGTGAAGGCAATGACCGTGAACGGCAAGCCTTCCGGTCTGAAGACCGCGCTTCCGCTTCCCGACGGAATGGAAGCCTCCGATATAAAGTCGGCAGAGAACAACGATGACGATGCAGGCAATGTCACCGCAAAAGTCACAAAGCCGCAGGTAAAGGCTGCCGCGTACAAGAATAAGGTAAAGCTCAGCTGGGGTAAGGTAGACGGCGCGACAAAGTACCGCGTGTATATGCTAAAGAACGGCAAGTACACCAAGGTCAAGGCTGTGTCCGGCACTTCTGCCACCGTAACCGGGCTTAAGTCCGGCAAGACTTACAAGTTCATAGTCCGCGCTTATGTGAACGGAAAATGGACTTCGATGAAGTCGTCCGATGCTGTGAAGGTAAAGACCAAATCATGACCGTAAGGGCAGACATTCGTGTCTGCTCTTTTTGTCCGGCTGAAAACATGAGGTGTCGGAAAGAAATAAAAAAAACATATTTATGTCTAAAAAACACTTGACCAAACGGGTAAAATGTACTATAATATAAATGTATGCAGCTGAAATTTCCGGCGGCGTATCCTGCAAATGTTAATAATACTCTTGCAGTATAATTTATAAGGTAAGGAGAAAATCGCTATGATGACAAACAATCAGAACATCATCAAATGGTTTGAAGAGATGAAGGCTCTCTGCAAGCCCGATGAGGTAGTGTGGATCGACGGCAGCGAGGAACAGCTCGCAAAGCTGCGCGAGGAGGCTTTCAAGACAGGTGAGATGATAAAGCTCAATCAGGAAAAGCTCCCCGGCTGTGTTTACCACAGAACCAAGCCCAACGACGTTGCGCGTGTTGAGGACAGAACATTCATCTGCTCACGCCGCAAGGAGGACGCGGGTCCGACAAACAACTGGATGGATCCCAAGGAAATGTACGCAAAGCTCACCCCCATGTATGACGGTGCTATGAAGGGCAGAACAATGTACGTTATCCCGTACTCCATGGGACCTATCGGCTCGTACATCGCAAAGACAGGTATCGAGCTTACCGACTCGATCTACGTTGTGCTCAATATGGCGATAATGACAAGAATGGGCAAGAAGGTGCTCGACGCGTTCCCGGAGGACAGCAATGACTTCGTTCGCGGCCTGCACTCAAAGGCTGACGTTGACCCCGAGAAGCGCTACATAGTGCAGTTCCCCGAGGACAACACGATCTGGTCGATCAACTCCGCTTACGGCGGAAACGTTCTGCTCGGCAAGAAGTGCTTCGCTCTGCGTATCGCTTCCTATCAGGGCAAGAACGAGGGCTGGATGGCTGAGCATATGCTTATCCTCGGCGTAAAGAAGCCCGACGGTAAGATCGTTTACGTTTCGGCTGCGTTCCCGTCCGCCTGCGGCAAGACCAATCTCGCTATGCTCATTCCGCCCGAGGGATACAAGAAGAAGGGCTATGAGGTATTCACGGTCGGCGACGATATCGCGTGGATGAAGCCCGGCAAGGACGGAAGACTCTACGCTATCAACCCTGAGAACGGCTTCTTCGGAGTTGCTCCCGGAACCAACGCGAAGTCCAACTTCAACGCTCTCGAATCCACAAAGAAGAACGCTATCTTCACCAACGTGGCTATCAATAAGGACGACATGACCGTATGGTGGGAGGGTCTCGACAAGAATCCGCCCGAGAATGCACAGGAATGGACAGGTATCGACTGCAACGGTAAGGAATGGACATCTCAGATCGACGAAAAGACCGGCAAGAAGAAGGTTCTCGCTCACCCGAACAGCCGCTTCACCGCTCCCGCAGAGAATTGTCCGTGTCTCTCCTCCGAGTTCAACAATCCGGACGGCGTTCCGATCTCCGCAATGATCTTCGGCGGAAGACGCGCTTCCACAACTCCGCTCGTATATCAGTCCTTTGACTGGGTACACGGCACCTATGTAGGCTCTGCAGTTTCCTCCGAGACTACAGCGGCTGCTACCGGCGCGGTAGGCGTGCTCCGTCACGATCCTATGGCTATGAAGCCGTTCATCGGTTACAACGTGGGCGATTACTGGAACCACTGGCTCGAAATGGGCGAGAAGCTCGGCGATAAGGCTCCGAAGATCTTCAACGTAAACTGGTTCAGACAGGACGAAGAAGGCAACTTCATGTGGCCCGGATTTGGCGACAACATGAGAGTCCTTGACTGGATCATCGACCGCTGCGAGGGTAATGTTGACGCGGTAGAGACTCCTATCGGCTATGTTCCGAAGCCCGAAGACATCAACATCGAGGGTCTTGAGGGTGAAGTTACACTCGACACAGTAAAGCACCTCGTTGACGTTGACAAGGATCTCTGGAAGAAGGAGATCAAGGAAATGCGCAGATACTATGACGAGGACATCAAGGCGAAGGGCGGAAATATCCCGCAGGCGCTTTATGATGAGCTCGACAAGATCGAAGCAAGACTCAACAAGTAAAGACTTGATAAACAGGACCGTGAGTTTGCGCTCACGGTCTTGTGTTACACGGAGGAAAGCATGACGAGAGTACGCGATCTGTTTTTACTGTTTGTTCTGTTCGCGGTGTGCGGGTGGATATACGAGGTGCTGCTGACCCTGTGGGCTTACGGTTACTTCGAGAACAGAGGGTTCCTGTTCGGACCGTGGCTGCCGATATACGGGTTCGGCGGGATCGCGCTGTACTTTTGTCTCGGGAAGATTCTCGGAAAGCCGGTTGTCAGACGGGGAACTGCGGCATTGAGACTCCTGCTGGTATTCCTTGGTATCTGCGCACTTACCACCGTTTTTGAACTTGCCGCGTCGTATCTGCTTGACGCAGTTGGGGTTGGCTACAGAACTCTGTGGTTCTACGACGGTGAACCGTTCAACTTCGACGGGAGAGTAAGTTTCATAGCATCGGCCCGGTTCGGAGTTCTCGGAACGGCGGCTTTGTACCTCGGAGTGCCGCTCTGGGAACGGGTGATCTCCGTGAAAAATCAGAAGCCGCTGAACATCGCGGCGATAGTGCTCGGAGTGCTGTTCTTCATCGACCTTGCCGTTAAACTGCTGTCAATGGCAGGCGCGTGAATGAAAATGCTCTCATAATATTTTCTTTTAAGTCTATAGACAAGTTTTCCGTTTTCTCCCCCCTACGGCGGGGGAGAAAACAAATAATGTCTATATATTGATGTGAGGTCGGTAACGCACATTATTACGGTAAATAAATAGAGAAAAAGGGTTGAAATCGTAACGGATTTGTGTTACAATAAAAATGGTTCCCGCTTTTCCGGGAACGTGAAGCATGCCGATGTATAATTTGGAGGAGGATAAAAATATGAATGATAATCTTACATTACAGTTATTCGCGTTCGACTGCAACGCTATCCCCGAGGATCAGCGCGCAAATGCCGTCAAGGCGATCAAAAAATTCGGAAAAGCGCTGAGAGCGACCGGTCGTCAGCAGAACGTTTCGGGCGTGAGATTTACCCGTGAGGAGGAGCTTCGCGTCAAGAACACTCCGCTTCAGAAGTTCAAGGTCAACGATCTGCTTGAGAGCGACGGCAGCGGTGCCTGCCCCATGCTTGACCAGACCTCGAATCTTATACACGAGGTAGGTATGCGTCTCGCGTCCGAGCAGGAGCATGAACGTCCGTCGCAGATACTGATGACCATAATCGTATTCGGGCGTGACAACGCGAGCGTTCGCTGCACATACGATCAGCTCCGCGACATTATCGCACATCAGAGAGATGTGTACAAATGGAAGTTCTTCCTTCTGACGGATTTCACTATCAACATGGAAAAACTCGGTATCGCAGAGGACGACACCATTATAATCAGAAAAAGCGAAGCCGATTGGTTTGCGCGTCCCTTCGATGAGCTTACCGATAAGATCGTTGAATGTATGAAGAAGATGATGCCGGAGAAATCGGAGAAGTCCGAATAACCGGTGTAGTTCCTATGTGAGCTACGGAAGGAGATATAAATGCACAGATTCAGATCATCCGTAGCCGCGCTGTTTCTCTCGGCTTCTGTCTCGTTAGCGGCCGGCTGTTCGGGTTCAACACCTCAGCATACAACTCCCGCGCCGGAGACTACGACATCGGCCGTGACAGAGAGCCCGGCTGAGACCACCGTTCAGACTACAACTGCTGTGACTACGACCGTGGATGTTACCGAAACGACCCAGGAAGCCAATGTGACGATAGGCGCGGGCGAGGAACATGATGACCGCAGCTTATCAAGCGTGCTTATGAAGGTAAGCGGCACCGACGGCAAGATGAAGGTCACACGTTCGGCGTTAAAAAACACCTCCATGGGCGAGAAGGACACATGGACGATATTTGTGTACTTGTGTGGGACCGACCTTGAAAGCAACGGCGGTGCAGCGACCAACGATGTTGTGCAGATGCAGGATGGCGCACTCGGCGAAGATGTGAAGTTTGTAATACAGACGGGCGGCACAAGCCAATGGAGAAACGACATATTTGACTCGGAAAAAAGCGAGCGATATGTTATTCATAACGGTTTAAGCTCCCTTGTATATTCCGACGAGCTGAAAAATATGGGTGATCCCAATACTCTCGCAGACTTTCTGAGCTGGGGGGTCAAGGAATACCCGGCGGATAAAATGGGAGTCATTTTATGGGATCACGGCGGCGGAAGTATTTACGGATTATGCCAGGACGAGGTGCAGGATGAAGACACGCTGTACCTGAGCGAGATCAACAGCGCGTTTTCCGAGGTCAGCCGGAACATGACCGACAAGTTCGAGTTCATAGGCTTTGACGCGTGCATTATGGAGACCGTGGAAATGGCAAATATCCTGGCTTCCTACTCCCGGTATATGTACGGCTCACAGGAGATGATGCCCGGTACGGGGCTGGATTACGAAGCTCTCGGGAAATACCTGCAAAGAAATCCCGGCGCGAACGGAGCCG
>JAFZOA010000078.1 GCA_017550775.1 Ruminiclostridium sp.
AAATCGTACAAAATTTGAACAAGTTGTTAGTGAATTTTTTACAACATTTGCAGGCTTAGCAATGTATAAACACAGAAAAAACGACTGCATACTCTTATCTAACAGAAGGCACGCTGCGTACAACGGATGAGCGGCAATAATTCATCGGAATTCCTATCCGCATTTGATATTATTTCCGGCTCATTGCTGAATTGTTGCTGAAATGTTAAATTTTCGGAAATTCATTGAAAGATGCTGAAGTGTATGTTATAATAGTCTCAACGAGTCGGAAAGGAAAAGAGATATGATAAAGATACTTATAGTTGAAGATGACAAGGAGCTTAATTCCACGCTTTGCAAATATCTGAACATGAACGGCTATGAAGCGACAGGCTGCCCGGACTCTCAGAGCGCTTATGACGTCATGTACGGGAGCCGGTTTGATATGATAATCTCCGACATCATGATGCCGAAGATCGACGGATTTGAGTTCGCCGAAACCGTCCGCGGCATAGACAAGGATATACCTATCCTGTTCATGACCGCAAAGGATGATATAGCGTCAAAGCAGCGCGGCTACAAGATCGGTATAGATGACTATCTTGTTAAGCCAGTAGATTTTGAGGAACTGCTCCTGAAGCTCGGTGCAATTATGCGCCGCGCCAATATTGCGGACACGAAAACGCTCACAGTCGGGAATTTCTCGCTGAACAGCGATACCCGGACTGCGGTATATAACGGCGAGGAAATACCGCTGACGGTACGGGAATTCAACCTCCTGTACAAGCTTCTGTCTTACCCGAAAAAAACATTTACCCGTTCGCAGCTTATGAACGAGTTCTGGGATATAGAAGCGAATTCAAGCCTGCGCTCGGTCGATGTATATATGCGAAAGCTCCGCGAGAAGTTTGAGAATGTCGAGGAATTTGAGATTGTCACAGTCCACGGGCTCGGATACAAGGCGGTGATAAAATGAGCGCCGAAAACAAGCATAAAAAGCGCAAAGCCGCCGCATTCTCGATATTGCAGTTCGTCGTAATACTGTTCTTCTCGGCGTTTGTTGTTACAGCGTCGTTCTTTCTATTTTTCAGCTTTATGGAAGCTCCCACAGAAAAAATACAGGTAAGCGCGATCTCAACGCTGGGCAATGTAATATTCATATCGGTGCTGATGTGGGTGTTCTATTCGCTGTACAAAAAGATGACAGTTGACAAGCCCGTGAAGCGTATCATCTCGGGATTGAAGAAGATCACAGGCGGCGACTTTTCCGAGCGTATACAGACCTACGATTCGCCGTTCATTGAGGAGCAGTACGATGTAATTATCGAGAATATAAACAAGATGTCCGGAGAGCTTGCAGGTGTCGAGACCCTGCGCACCGATTTTATCTCCAATGTCTCGCATGAAATGAAAACACCGCTTGCGGTAATACAGAACTATGCTGCTCTGCTTAAATCTCCGCAGCTTGATGAGACTGACAGGCTCGAATATGCACAGGCAATAGGCGATGCGTCTAAACGACTTGCAGCGCTCATCACCAATATCCTGAAGCTTAACAAGCTCGAAAATCAGCAGATATTCCCCGAGAGAAAGTCATACAATTTAAGCGAGCAGATATGTGAATGTCTGCTCGAATTTGAGACCGAGTGGGAAAAGAAAAACATTGAGATCGAAACTGACATCAACGACGATATTATGATAAGTGCGGACAGCGAGCTGTTAAGTCTTGTATGGAACAATTTGTTTTCCAACGCGCTGAAATTCACGGACGAAGGTGGAACTGTAAGTATCTCAGCCAAGTGGAAAGGCGATACAGTTCAAGTCTCTGTCACCGACACCGGCTGCGGCATTGACAGCGAGACCGGAAAGCATATATTCGATAAATTCTATCAGGGCGACACTTCTCATGCCGCCCGCGGAAACGGTCTCGGACTTGCGCTTGTAAAGCGGATAATCGACATTACCGGGAGCCAGATAGCCGTGGATTCCGAGGTCGGCAGGGGGAGCACTTTCACCGTGACGATACCGGAGAAGCACGCATGAAAAAAGAGGTTTTCAGAAAGATACTGAACCCGCCTGCGTGGGTCATAATCGTATCCGATATCGTCGTGACGGGAATGTTGATATTTGCGCTTGGGTTTCCGGAGGCCGCAGGCTGGTTCGCTTACGTCGCATATCTTGTTTCGGCATTTGCGCTTGTTGTGACGATAATCGGTGTCGGGAGACTGTTCAGATACATAAAAATGCTTATTGCGCAGGATAGATTTCCGCCGTTCAGGTGGCTGAAAAGGCTTATGCACACAAACGGTTTTACCGCGCGATACTTTGATGACAAGGATTTCCGCGCGGAAGTCTCACTGTACACCGGACTTGCGATAAATATGCTGTACGGCGTGTTCAAAGGCGCAACAGGTGTATTATATGCTTCGCCGTGGCTGTGGTCAATGGGAATTTACTTTTTCGCGGTCGGCGGCATACGCTTTATGCTGATGCGTAGTTTAGGCAGAAAGAATTTTTCACAGGACGAAAAAGCTGTAAAACTGCATGAATACAGAACATACCGCCGATGCGGCATAATGATGCTGTTTATGAATATCACGGTCGCGGGACTTGCAATACAGATGATATGGCAGAACAAGGCAAACGAGTATTCCCGTGTCGTTGTTATAATCACAGCCTGCTACACATTCTACAGCTTTATACTTGCGCTGGTAAATGTAGTTTCGTTCAGAACGCGCGACAATGCTATACTCTCGGCTGCAAAGGACCTCACTTTCTCCGGTGCCGTGATGTCGATGCTCACTTTGCAGACCTCGATGCTATATGCGTTCAACGAAAAGGGCGATGATTACAGACGGCTCTTCAATTCGATAACAGGCGGGTTCGTTATCACAATAGTGGTCGGAATATCGGTGTACATGATAATCCGCGGAACCCGGAAAATAAAAGTGTACATAGAATGTATTTTTAACATTTCGGCAACAATTTCGAAACATTTCTGCAACATATCTCCGTTATAATAAGCGCATAAACCAAAAACCAATATACGGAGGTAACACAATATGAACGACGCAACATTCACTTACGATTATTCGGCAGCACAGAGCGAAGAAGCGGAGCGCATACTGCGCAAATATTCCGGCGAGGAAAAGCAGTACAGCGATATCGAGAAGCTGCAAAGGCTCGATCGCAAGGCCGAAACTCCCGGAATGATCATCGCAATGACGGTGGGAATTATCGGCACACTGATCATGGGGACAGGCATGAGCCTTGTAATGGTGTTCAGCAACATGGTTATAGGCATAATCCTCGGCGTGCTCGGTATCGGTATTATGCTGACAGCGTACCCGCTTTACAAGAAGATCACAAGAAACTCGCGCGCCAAGGTCAAAGATGAAATTCTGGCGCTCAGCGAGAAGATCAGAAACGGACAATAATAAAGAGAACATCTCCGGAACAAACTACATGTCGTAGTAAAGAAGGTTTCGGAGATGTTTTTCTGCCAGATTGCTGAATTTTAATATTTTCGCAACATTTCCGAAACAATTCGGAAACATTTCACTGATATAATAACCTCAACAAAACAAAAACAGGAGGATAAATCAATGAAAAGAATGTATCTGGTAACAGGTGCGGCAGGATTTTTAGGCGGTACGGTATGCCGTCAGCTCATAGGCAGGGGCGATAAGGTGAGAGCGTTCGTTCTTCCGAATGACCCGGCAATAAAGTTCGTTCCCGACGAAGCGGAAATATGTGAGGGCGACATTCGTGATATGGCCTCTCTCGAAAGGTTCTTCACAGTTGACGGCGATACCGAGACAGTCGTTCTTCATATCGCGAGCATAGTGACTGTTGACCCGGGCTTCAATCAAAAAGTGATAGATGTGAATGTGGGCGGTACACAGAATATCATCGACCTCTGCTTATCTCACAAGGAATGCATAAAGCTGGTATACTGCAGCAGCACGGGCGCGATACCGGAAGCGCAGAAAGGTACCGCTATCCGCGAGACATACAGTTTTGATGCGGATAAGGTTGAGGGCTGCTACAGCCAGTCAAAGGCAATGGCGACACAGCTTGTTCTTGATGCGGTGCGCGATAAGGGGCTCAACGCCTGCGTAGTTCACCCGAGCGGAATTATGGGTCCAGAGGACTATGCGGTCGGCGAGACTACCGGAACACTCATCAAGATCATAAACGGCGATATGCCTATGGGAATAGATGGTTCGTTCAATCTCTGTGATGTAAGAGATCTCGCGCACGGAACGATAATGGCTGCCGACAAGGGAACGGCGGGAAGCTGCTACATTCTCGGTAACGATGAGGTATTGTTCAAGGATTTCTCGAAACTCGTTTCTGAGGAAAGCGGCTGCAAGCCAGTGAAGATGTTCCTTCCGCTTGGACTTGCGAATTTCATTGCGAATGTTCTTGAAAAGAAAGCAAAGAAAAAGGGCGAAAAGCCGCTTATGACATCCTTCTCGGTGTACAATCTCGCCCGCAACAACGTGTTCGATTCGGGAAAAGCGCGCCGCGAGCTCGGCTACACGACCCGATCTTACCGCGAGACGATCCACGATGAGATAGCGTGGCTCAAAGCCGAAGGAAAGATAGCCTGACTTGATGCCCTGAATATACCCTTATCACTATTATTCATTAAACTTCACATGTCGGAAATTTCTGTCGCGGTATTCCTTCGGACTTGTATCATAATACTTTCTGAATGTCCGCGCAAAGTGGCTGTACGATGAGAAATGTAGGATATCTGAGATCTCCGAAAGTGAAAAATCAGAGTATTTCAGCATATTCTCCGCAGCCTCCATGCGTTTGAGTATAACACATTCGGAAATGGTCACACCTACCTCGCGCCGGAACAGCACGGACAGATATGATTCGTTCAGCTTTACCATTTCAGCAAGCTCACTTACCGAAATGGTTTCATGCAGGTGCAGCTGAATATAGTCAAGGCAAAGAACTACCGGTTTTGAATAGACAGTTGCGCGTTTTGCTGCGGCAGCTTGCTTTGTGAAGTATTCGGTCATTTCGAGATGCAGCTCATAGAGCTCGTCATAGGTTTTCGCCCTGTCGCACCGCTGAATAAAAAGGTCGCTGGCGTTGTATGCTTTTTCCGCGTCCATTCCGCCCTCAATCGCAAAACGGGTGCAGAGTGTGACATGACATATATTCAGATAGAGCATATTCGTTACCGGGTCGTCGGAGAGATGTCCGACCTCGCCGGAATCCATTATCTTCTTTGTTTCTTCGACCGAGCGCATATCGCCGTTTTTCAGCAGCTCAAACTGCCGCATATCATCGTCGTAACGGTGGTGGTGAAAGCTGTTCTCGCGGTTTATGAATTCGAGATACGCGACTTGCTTATCCATATTTTCTTTCATTATTATGATCAGCACCCGAAGGGTGCAACTCCTTTCGCTTTGACGCGTTTTTGCGAAGCAAAACACGTTCGCTCCGACCGGGAGCATCGAAGTGTAAGTTTGAAAATTTATTTTCAAACTTTACCCCACATCGATAATAGCATATTTCCCGAATTAAGTCAATAAAAATGACTAAAAAACAAATAAAATGCTGTACTTTTCTTTGCGGCTTTGCTATAATAAGTAGCAGAAAGAAGGCACAGCTATGAAAAATTCTATAAATATGACAGAGGGAAATATCCTCAGAAATATTGTATTCTTCGCTATCCCGATACTTATCGGAAATATATTCCAACAGCTCTACAATGTCGCTGATACAGCCATCATCGGCAATTTGCTCGGTGACAGCGCACTCGCGGCGGTGGGCGCTTCAACTCCCGTTTACGGGCTGCTCATAGGCTTTGCTGGAGGGCTTACAAACGGGTTTGCGGTAGTTATAGCAAGATACTTCGGTGCAAAGAACGAGAGAGAAATGAAAAAAGCCGTATCGCTTACATATATCCTGTCCGGCATTATCGCGCTGGTTCTCACAATCACCGGAGCTCTTGTCCTGCACCCGCTCATGCAGTCTCTTAAAACACCGGATGATATAATCGCGGACACCGAAAGCTACATGATGATAATTATTCTCTTTTCTTCGGTAACTATCGCATACAATATGCTTGCGGGAATGATGCGTGCCGTAGGCAACAGCAAGGCTCCGCTTTACTTCCTTATCGCAAGCACATTTGTGAACATCGGGCTCGATTTCCTTTTCGTAAAAGGCTTTGATATGGGAGTCGCCGGCGCGGCATACGCAACGGTCATATCGCAGGGCGTATCCGTGATCCTCTGCTTTATCTATGCTCTTAAAAAGTGCGATTTTCTTATATTCAGAAAGTCGGAGCTTGTCCTTGACAGATCTATGCTGTCCAATCTGACAAGCACCGGACTTTCAATGGGACTGATGTACGCTATCGTTTCGATAGGCTCCGTAATACTGCAGGGCGCGGTCAACTCCTTCGGTACGTCAACAATTACCGCGCATACGGCGGCGAGAAAGATAGACGACATATTTATGCTTACCCTCGGAACCATAGCAATGTCTTCCTCGACATTTGCAAGCCAGAACTACGGTGCCGGTAAGATCGACAGAGTGAAGAAAGGCATACTCTACAGCATATTCCTTTCGTTCGGCTGGAGCGCTTTCTCCGTATTGTGCGCTGTTGTGTTCAGAGTGCCGATCATAACGGCTCTGACGGGTACGGCTGATGAAATAGTCATAGATACCGCATCCGGATATATAATCTGGAATATCTCGTTTTTCTTCATACTCGGTGTACTGCTCGTTCTTCGCAGCAGCCTGCAGGGCATAGGCAGAAAACTTGTTCCGGTGACCGGAAGCGCAATTGAGCTTCTGCTTAAAATAGTTGCGACCGCTGTGCTTGCACCTAACCTCGGATATTTCGGGATCTGCATCTGCGAGCCGATAATATGGACGGTGTGTGCAGTCATCGTGGTAATAGACTATGCGGCATTCGTGAGGAAAACAAAGACAGGCGACGCATACCGCTTAAAAGCCGCCGTGCTTTGACCGGAAAATCAGAAAAAATAACATAGAAACAGCGGCGTTCTCCGGTGTACGGAAGAACGCCGCTTAATTTGTTCGACTTTGTATATGCAGAAATGATCTCCTAGAGCCTTCCGGTGCCAAGCTTGACTTGACCGGAAACATATATCGCAGGGAGCTGTCAGCTTTACCGCGAGCTGTACGAGCATCGAAAAGAAACAATGCACTACAAAAATAGTGCCCATAAACGGCTTGGTTAAGCCATTTGTCGAGCAACGTCCAAAATGCTGAAAATTAATGCACAACAAAACAGATAGCTACAAATGGCTTGGTTGAGCCATTTGCCGTATCGCTTAAATATTCGGTAGTGCCGTTGATACGTATCCTGCAACAACGCAAACCCGCTCTGCTAAAGGATTTACAATCTTTCGGTGTCCTCAATAGAGGAAAAGCGGCAGATAACGGTCTCTTATGTTGACGAGGAGGGTAACCCGCAGACAAAGACCGTTGAAATTACTGTAAAGATACTCCAGGTTAAGCTCACAGCCAATGACTTTGACAGCGTGGTACAGTCATTGCTGACCGCCGACCAGTACGAGATGTATCAGCTACTACAATCGACCCAGGGCAACCGTCCCGATCTGTTCTGAACAGGAGGTGTATGCGTTTGAACAGAGTACCTGTAAGCGACAATCCGTTTGAAAAGATTGAAACGCAGATAGAAAATCAGAAAGCCGTTATCGCGGAGGTGCGAAAGAAACTGTCCGAAACAAAGGACAGACTGAAAAAGGAATGCGGCAAGCTCGAAGATATGGAACATCAGCATATCGTAGAGATAGTCGAGCATAGCGGTATCACCCCCGCGATGCTCAAAGAGCTTATGCTTGCCGCCAAAGCCGATGAAATAGCCGCCGAAGCGGATATAAGAGATGATTACGACAGAAAGGAAGTCGAAACCGATGAAGATGAAGAAACTGAATAAAATCGCCGCTGCCGCCGTGTGCGGTTTAGCATTAGTCACGTTCAATATATCCGCCGCAGCGGATGATACTCCGTTCTTTTCGTTTCCGTTCGAGACCGAAACATCGGAAGCGGAGACAACGGCGGTAGGAAGCCTTGGACAAAAACAAATCTAACCTGTGAATTACCACAGATCGGATAGAAAAATCCCGTCAGAACGTCACTCGACATATCTGACGGGATTTTGAATCCTGCAAGGCTAATATCTATTTCTTGAAATAACCATCAACCCCGCTGCATATCATTCTGTTTGTAAGTTCAATGATCTCATCCAGCGGTATCTTTCTTCCGTCCTCGACCCATTGTCTGTAAAAACCGAGGACGGCATTATTAACGAAATTCATGAGTATCCGTTTCTCAAATTCGGGGAGAGCGTTATACTTCTTCGATCTGCTCCAACCTGTTTCATTGACCTCTCTGAGCATACCGCTTCTGATGTAGTGGTAAGAGCCGCTGCCCGCGCAAGTGATCTTCTCGTAAGCAAGTCCCTGTTCCTCGGAATAAAGGAAGAACTCACGGTTCACCTTGTCAAGCTCGTCCGGCAGCGAGTAGTCCTTTACCCGCTCGATATACTCTGCCGCAAATTGCAGTTGTATCTCGCCAAGCAGCTCGTCAAGGTCTTTGTAGTATGTATAGAAGGTTTTCTTATTTATTCGTGCGCGTTCACACAGCTCAGTGACCTTTATGCTCTCGTATTCCTTTTCGCAAATCAGAGCCTCAAAAGACTCCTTTATTGCTTCGATAGTGCGGCGTACCCGCAGATCTTCCTTGCCGGTCAGTATCATAATATCCTCCGAAAATCGCACCTTGTGATTAAGTAACCGTAGTTACAATATCACAAAGTGCGATAAATTTCAAGTATCAGTCAGCAGGCTTCCAAGCGCCGAGGTTTTTCTCCTGTTCCGCAAGTGTCATATTGAAGAAACGCCTGCCGTTGTCGAGCGCTTTGATCTCAGCCATTTCATCGGCGGTCAGCTCAAAATCGAAGATATCGAAGTTATCCTTCATATGCTGTGGATTTGTTGTTTTCGGGAAAACTATATTGCCTTCCTGTATGTGCCAGCGAAGAATTATCTGCACATTGCTCTTGCCGTATTTTTCCGCGAGTTTTGTGAAAACGGGCTCATTGATAAGCCCCTTGTCGCCGTGACCGATAGGATACCAGCTCTCGATGACCGTGCCGTACTTTGCGATACGCTCTTTCAGCGCGTTCTGCTGATAGTATGGGTGACATTCTACCTGCAATACCGAAGGCTTTATCGTGGCAGCTTCGCACAGTTCCTCAAGCCGCTTGCGCTCAAAGTTGCTGATTCCGATAGAACGCACCTTGCTAGCCTTGACTGCCTTCTCCATATCCTTCCAGGCACCGAGATAATCGCCGAACTGCTGATGTAAAAGCAGTAAGTCGATATAGTCGGTATCGAGCCTTGCAAGCATCTTGTCTATCGCTTCGGCTGTCTTGCCCTCACCGTATTCGTGCGGCCAGAGCTTCGTGGTGATCCATATCTCGTTTCTCGGAATACCGCTTGCCCTGACAGCCTTGCCTACACCGCGCTCATTCTGATATGCGTGAGCAGTATCAATGTGGCGAACTCCCATTTTCAGGGCATCAAGGACAGCGTTCTCGGTTTCAGCGCCCTCCGGCACCATATACACGCCGAGTCCGAACTGCGGTATCTTCGTACCGTCATTCAATGTGATGTAAGTCTGCATAAGTGTTTCCTCCGTTTCGTTTTGTAACTTCCGTTACCTTTTACTCTATTGTAACATAACCTTGTGCAAATATCAACGACTGTTTTCGCGATAAGGTTACTTACGCAACACTTTTCGCGGAATGGTTACTTATCTCCGATAATCAATACCACGAAAACCGCTCGTCCTTTTCAAGTGCCGCAATATTCTGCATTTCCTCGTCGGTAAGCTCAAAATTCCATATATCGTAGTCCTCGATTATATGCTTCTCATTGGACGAGCCGGGAATACAGATGTTTCCTGCCTGCAAATGCCAACGGATTATGACCTGTGCCGAGGATTTGCCGTGAGCCGAAGCAATACTGCTGATAGTTTCGTCATTGAATAGCGTCTGCGTGTTGCCGCGTCCGCCGAGAGGATACCAGCTTTCGAGGACAGTTCCATACTGCGCGATATGCTCTTTCATAAGACCGCTCTGATGATACGGGTGAGTCTCGTTTTGCAGGAGCGCGGGCTTGATAGTCGTCGCATTCACCACCCTGTCAAAGTCGTCTGTTTCGTAGTAATTAGACAGCCCGATAGAACGCAGCTTACCGTCCTTGACAGCCTGCTCCAGAGCCTTGTAAGCGTCAACATCATTGCTCGGTTGCGAGTGGTGCAGTATCATCAGATCAATGTAATCAACTCCGAGCCGTGACAGCGAAGCGTCAATTGCTGCCGCACCGTCGCCGTAATCGGAAGTCCACATTTTTGTGGTAATGAATATTTCGTTGCGGGTAACATAGCCCTCGTCAATCGCACGTTTTATTCCTCTGCCGACAGCTTCTTCGTTGCCGTAAATACGCGCAGTGTCGATAAGCCGGAATCCGTGTTTTAATGCCCAATATGTCGAGTTCTCGGCTTCACTGTCTGAAAGGGAGAACATTCCGAGACCGAGTATAGGCATTTCATATCCGCTGTTCAGCATAACGACCTTCCTCTCGAAATCGAACTGTGACGGTGCGCTTGCCGTTTCAGTGCTTGCCTGAGTCTGCAATATATCATTTGCCGTTTGAAGTGCAGTCTCCGCCGCTGTAATGACATCTGCGGCAGTTTCGGCAGCTGTGGTTATCTCCGTGACAGTCTTTTCATCGAGCTGTGTGCAGCCGGAATTATAAATGACAAGAATGATCGTTGTCAGAATAGATAATATTTTCTTCATTTTTGTTACCTCTCGCGGTTTACCGCAATCCATTCGCCGTTTATCTTCCTGTAGGCGTGTGTTCCCGACATTCTGAAAGTTCCTCTCGCACCGTATGCGTCAGCATTGAGAACAGAAGTGTACTCTATCGTTCCGGTATCTCCGTCCACCACGATAACAGGGCTGTCAATGCCTATTGTGTAGTATGTGAGCCTGCCGTTTGCAACATCGGTAAAGTATTCCTCGCGGGTCTGCTGTCTGCCGCTCATATGTGTGAAGATCATATCCTCGGAGACTATCTCGCGCATCGTATCAATGTTCGCATCCGTCATTGCCTGACAGTAACGCGCCTGCTGATACAGCACCGCGATCTGTTCGTCGGATAAGACGGAAGATTTACTCTATACAGCCTCATTGAATTGCCTATGCGACGCAGACGCGGCGTACCTTGCCATGAAGATGATTTACGAACACTATTCCGGCAAGAGCTATGATGAGCCCCTGCGTCAATCAGGCAAGAACCGCGTGAAAGCAATCCACTACATACAATCATTTTCGCCCGATGAGGATATAACTCCGGAACAAGCACACCAGATAGCTAAAGCGTTCGTCCGCAAAACCTTCGGCGATGATGTGCAAGTAGTTATTGCCACACACTGCGACAAGGCTCATGTCCACTCACATATCGTGATCAACAGCTATTCCGTGACCGGACGTAAATACTATGATAACTGGAACAGCCGCGAGCACGCGCGGGAATACTCCGACAGGGTATGTCAGGCTTTTGGCATTATGCCTTTGGAGCGTCGGACAGGGGGCAAAGGTATCAAGTACATCGAATGGGAGCACCGCCGCCGTGGGACTTCATGGAAACAGCAGATATGTACTGCAATAGACTCGCTGATACCCTCGGTCAAAGACATAGACGAGCTGTATACCGAGCTTATCGAACGGGGTTACGAGATCAAGCACGGAAAGTACACATCTATCCGCGCCGAGGGTCAGCAAAGATTTGTACGCTTGAAAACACTCGGTGAGGACTACACCGAAGATAATCTGCGCTCGCGGATACTATGGCGGGACGACTTTGGTAATGCTCTTCTGCACAGCTCTGGCAAGGGACTCTCACCGATACAGTCGGTATATGTGAGCACCATTGAGCGGCTCCATGTTCTGATAACCGAAGGGAAAAAGATTCCGCATCCGCGAAGCCCCGACTTGCCATATCTCCCAAACAACGACCGAGATGTGTACATCGTCTCCGCGCAGCTATCCATTCTGAACCGCGACAACATCGACTCCATTGAAGAGCTCGAAGGGAAAATGGAACGTCTGAAAGATAAATATGAGAGCGCGATGAAAGAGATTAACGCGCTTACTGCCGAGCATAGCCGATTAGAGGGTATCATATCTCAGGCGGAGCAATACTTTGAACTGCTCGAAAAGCTGGAGCGTTCGCAAACGGAAGAAGTCATGCTCAACCTGTGCAGACGAACGGCTTTGAACAACAGTATTCATGGCCGCTCCGACCTCGACCGGCTGAAAAAGACAAAAGCCGAACAGG
>JAFZOA010000079.1 GCA_017550775.1 Ruminiclostridium sp.
AGTCGATGTGTGCGGTCGCACCGTCATCGAGTTTGAAGCTGTCGCCAGCGCTGAGCTTCGGTATTTCCTCGCCGTACAGTCTGTACTCGTCGAAATAGACCTCCGAGACCTTCGCAGTATCTATCGGCTCATCGAAATAATATGTCATCCATACAATATTCGAACCGTCGTCCGCAGTTATGATACTGAATCTATGAGCTTCCTTGATCTCTCCGTCATTCATCATCACCCTCATATTTTCATTACCGAAATAATCAAAAGCCTTTGATTGATCTCCGTTTTCCCATATCAGGCGTTCCGTTATGTGAGTGGGCGTGACAAGTAGTTTTGTCATCCATAGCGCATAATCGGGGAAATCTTTATTAAATCGCGCGTAAACATCCTCTCTGTCGAGCTTTAACACGCTCTCGGGGTCAAAGTGTACCGTTACCGCGAAGGCTTCATTATCTGTAGTGTAGGACTTGTCGGTAAGGTCTGTAAGATCTTTTCCGAAGGATATACGCGCAGTCTCTGCGGGCTCATACAGCGCGACTGTCCCGTGACAGTCCTTTACCATGTTGTTCTCCTTGTCTTCCGTTCCTGCTGTACCGTTGAATACGGCTCCGTTTATACCCATGGGTCTTATGTCCATACGGGTCGTTCCTATTATATCATAGTAGAACGTCACTACCTCGGAATCAAACTCATAGCCCGTGAAATGCACGGTAACATCGTCGAGCACTATCGACTTGTCCATAGGCACAACGCCGTTGACGGCCTTCCCGACTGCGTCGATCTCGATATGCTCGGGCTTCTTGTGGTCGGCATAAACAGTGAAGGGATTGCCGCCGAATTCTGCATATCCTTCCTCGTTAGGCTTGAAATCAACTGTCAGTTTTTCCGTGTACGCTTTAAGCGTTGTCCTGTAAACACAGCTTTGTGTATTATCTGTTTCCGAAATGAGCTCTCCGAAGCCTTCCGCGGCATTTTCCTCGCTGAATATTGCCATCGGCAGGACAGAAGCCAACTTCTCGCCCGATGAAAGCGTACAGTCATCCGAAAATATTACGTCATAAAACACTTTCAGCAATATGCCGTCAAATTCATAGTCCGTGACATTTACCGTGAATTCATCGTACACGAACGATGCGAGGATGTCCTTGTTTTCGGTTGTATCCGCCGAAAGCTGTTCCGTAACATCCTCATGATACCCTGCACCCGGTCCCTGCACATCCGGACCTTTCAGCCCACCGTGCTCATTCAGCCAGTTAAGCCCGAACACCGCTCCGGTGAGGACTGCGGCTGTTCCCGCAACACCCGCGAACACATTGAGCGCTTTATGTGACTTTTTCGGCTCGGCATATTCCGGAGTGATCTCCGTGAACTTGACTAGCCGTACATTATCGTTTTTCTTCATTTTCTTCGCCCTTTCCAATATATCTTTGCAGATAGTTTTGTCATCGGGCAGGTCATGATCTTTCCTTATATCGGAAAACGCTCTGTAAAAGTATTCCTTGATCTCCATATTACATTTTCCTTTCATTTTCAAGAAGTTTCCGAAGCTGTTCCTTGCCGCGGGTCAGCCTTGCACGTACAGCAGATTCGCTTACGCAGAGTATCCTTGCTATTTCGGCCACCGTGTATTCCTCAAAGTAGTGCAGATACAGTACCGCGCGGCATTTCCGGCTGACCTTCATAAGTATGGGGATAAGGCGGTTTTCTCCGCTTTTCTCAAGCGGGTCTATCGTCCTTTCCGAGATACTCTCAAGCGGTTGCGAGAACTTGTGCCAGTGCGAACGCAGCAAGTCTGTGCTCTTGTTTATTGCACATCGCAGCAGCCATGCTTTCAGATGCTCCGCGCTTTCAAAGCTTATATCGCACAGTAAAAGCTTCAGAAAAACCTCTTGTGCAATATCAAACGCGTCGCTCGGATTTTTGCAGCTGCACAAGGCAACGCCATACACGCTCGAATAGTGCTCACGCACCGCCTTTTCAAGCTCGCTTTCGGTCATTCCTACCCTTCTTTCCTATATTGTCTGAAAGAGCCCTTCAACAGTAATACGATCAAGACACCAAAAATTCTACATTTTGCTTGTAAAAAGTTGATTTTCGGCGATATTACCAGTATTATACCTTGTTTTTACAGCAAATGCAACAATAGAAACGTTAAGATCACCCGATTTGGTATAAAATCGGTCAAAAAAAGGTCATGGGAAACAACCCTCGCATGAGGTATATTATAAGTAGAGGGTCAGCATCGGTTTATTAAAGTATGTTTTTCGCGTTTTTCGTCAAATAGCCGTCAAATGGCGCTCATAGAGTTCGGCTCGGTTTGGCAGTATAATATAAATAAG
>JAFZOA010000080.1 GCA_017550775.1 Ruminiclostridium sp.
GGGGTTCAAAGGGGGCGAGAAGCCCCCTTGCGGAGCTGACTTCCCATAAAGAACTTTCCGTATGTCCTTTGGCAGCGCGGTTTATCACGCTGCCTTTTTGTTGTAATCTCTGCTGTCAACGGTTGCCGTGACGACATACACGTTGAAGCGGAAGCATATTTCGACTTCCTGCTCGCGATAGCCGTTAGACTTGTCGGCTTCATGCACGATGATCTTCTCGATAAATTCGTGCATAAGCTTCGGTGTAAGCTCAGATACGCTTTCATGCTTGCGAACGATCTGTAAGAAGTGGGATACGTCGTTGCTCTTCTGCTCTTTTGCTTCAATAAGCTCACGGAGCCTTATGACTTCCTCTTTCAGCTTCTTCTGCTCGTCAGTGTAGCCTGATGACATCTGAGCAAACCGCTCATCGTCGATCTTGCCGAGAACATTGTCTTCGTAGAGCCTTGTAAACAGTCTGTCAAGTTCTTCAATTCGCCGTTCGTCCTTTGCGACTAACCGTCTTGCTTTCTTAACTTCATCGAGATGCGAAGCTTCCGACTGTTCCATCGAACGCTGAACGAATGCGTCTTCATCATCGCGGACTGAACCAAGAAGCTTGTTTATCTCATCAAGTACGATCTCACCGAGTATGCAAGTTCTGATATAATGTGCGGAACACTCTCCGTAACGCCGCGAATATGTGGAACATTTCAGACATTCCTTGTTCTTGGGCGTATCGCCGCCGCGCGAGATGTAGAGCTTTTTGCCGCAATCGGCGCAATAGACGATACCGGAGAACGGATTCGGCTCCGAGCACTTCTTCTGCGGTCTGCGTTTGCTTTCGCGGAGCTGCTGCACCAAATCGTAGTCATGCTGAGATATGATCGGTTCATGGGTATTCTCGAATATCATCCAGTCCTCTTTCGGCAGGTCTATCCGCTTCTTGCATTTGTAGGACTTTTTGGTCGTTTTGAAGTTTACCGTGTGACCGACATATTCAAGGCGTTCGAGAATGTCACAGATACTGCGATGATCCCAATGCGCCAAGCCTTTTCCACGCGAGCGTATCGAAGGTGTTGTTATTCCCTCGGAATTAAGCGCTTTTGCGATCTGTCGCGGCCCGCGCCCCTCAATGCACATCTTGAATATGCGCCTGACCACTTCGGCAGCAGGCTCGTCGATTATCCAACGGTTTTTGTCGTCCTCGGATTTCTTGTAGCCGTAAGGCGGATTGACGGACAAAGGCTTTCCGGACTGTCCTTTTGCCTTTAAGACCGCTCGTACCTTGCGGGAAACGTCTTTAGCGTAGAATTCATTTATCAAATTCTTAAATGGCGCAAAATCGTTGTCACCGCGCTGAGTATCGACATTGTCATGAACTGCTATGAAACGAACGTCATGCTCCGGGAAAAACATTTCTGTGTAGTAACCCGTCTGCAAATACTCGCGTCCGAGGCGGGACAAGTCCTTAACTATGACCGTTGAGACCTTTCCGTCCTCGATGTCCGCTTTCATACGCTGGAAGTCCGGACGGTCGAAGCTCGTACCGCTGTAACCGTCATCAACATAGACCTGTGGATTGAGAAAACCGTTCTCTTTAGCATATTTGAGCAGTATTTCCTTTTGATTTGTAATGCTGTTGCTTTCTCCCGCAAGCATATCGTCCTGCGAGAGCCTGCAATAAAGTGCCGTTATCTTGTTTGTCAATTGATTCCTCCTTATCCCAACAAACAAGCGGCGACTATCTTTTGTAAACACTATTATTATATACCTTTCTACAGAATTTGTCAAGGCTTTAAAGTTTCATTTCGATAAATCGCCGCTTTTTCATTGCTTTAGTTGTCTGTTTCGTCCAGATCCTGCAAGATCAGCCTTCCGACGATGTCGGCAAGGGTCTCCTTGCATGCAAGATTGAAGTGCGTTCTGACCTTATAGACTGATCTGCCGAACTTATAAATCGACACATTGTCCGTCTGAACGGGCTGTTCTGCCGTATCCGCTACGGCGGGCGTTGTGAGTAATTCATTTCCTCTCAAATAGACCTCCTCGTCTCTACCGGCATACCGTATATATCTTGGTATGTCCGGCCTTTTTCCTTCTTCTCCCATATTTTTATCTTTCTGTATGCCGTTGTTGCCCGTGACCGGGCATAGTAAGCTACGGCGGCACTCCCCCGAATATGTAAATCATTGGTCATCACCTCTATTCATCAATGCTTACGACCGCGGGAAGTGGCCTTTGTTTTCGACTTTTGTGCAGGCTCGTCCGGTTTGGGCTCGGACTTCTCCGGTGCGGATTCCTGCTGCCCCGGTTTCGGTACTGCGTCCTGCACGGTTGGCTTCGGCGCAGATGTATCATGCTTGGGTACAGTCCTATCCTGCGCGGAAGCACGGCGCTCGGCTTCAAGCTCCTGTTCGGACTTCATCAGATTATTGATGTAGTCGCCCTTTGAGATACCGTTGTATGTATCGGAAATCTCTTGCAGTGCTTTTACAAGATTATCGTTGCTTTCAATCTTTCGTTGTAGCTCAGCGGCATGCTCGTCGTATTCATGTTTCTGCAATTCAAGCTGCCGTGCGTCTTCCGGGGTTTTAATACCGTGGCGGGCAAGCGACTGCTTTGCAAGTTGCATCTTCATCTTTTCTGCAAGAGATTTATGGGGCTTATCATCGAGTGCTCGCAGGTTCTCATACTGAACAAGCAGATCGTTCAATCTGTGATGTTCTTCCGTGATCGCATTAAACTCTTTTACCGCGGAATCGTAAGCCGCCTGCGCTTCCTCCATTTTTGCTTCGAGCTCACCAATCGAGTGAATGTTCAGTTTGTTGATAAGCGCGAGCTGCGCACCGAGCTGGAACACATCGCGGTCGTTATGCGGCAGGTATGGCAATTCTTCATCGCGTTTTGCTTCACGCTTTTTGCCCTCGACTATACGTTTCGCGAGTTGCGCGATAATACCGGCAAAACAGATCGTAAGCACCTGCCCTTTGTTGTAAGCGTCCTCGCGGGAAGCGTTGCCGAGGTCGTCTTTCCACAAAATGCGCGTGTTGATATTTGCGATAGTGTAGTCGTCGCCGAGAGTTTTGAAGCACACAAAACGCTGCTGCCCCGGTGCTTTTATCGCTGAACGTTCACCGTATCGAATCGCGTAACCCCGTTCTTCGAGAGTCGCGGCAAGCTCGTCAAAATTCTTCGATGTCAGCACCAACGTATCTATCTCGCGACGTATTTTTTCTTTCCACGACGTACCCCGTTTGCGGTGCAGCCATTCGCCGTAGGACATTCCGCGCTTGTGTTTCGGCTCAATGTACGGCACGCCGAACGCAAGGCATACCCTATCCGAATGCTCGCGTATTTTGCGGCGCGTCGTATAATTGTCGTTGTACTTGTGACCGTCGATTCCGTAAGTGCAGATCAAAACGTGATTGTGCAAGTGTCCCTTGTCCACATGAGTTGCGATTACAGCCTGCACGTTATCGCCGAACGCCTTACGAATAAACGCGCAGCCCATGCGGTGTACCAACTCCGGCGTGAGGTTCAGGTCGGGCTTGAAAGACTGGATATAATGTATTGCCTTGACGCGGCGTTTGCCGACTTTTGGCAGCGGCTCATTAAACTTGTGGTGCGTGTAATTCTCGTAGATAAACTTCATGTTCAGATACGCGTCCTCGGCGTTGGTGAAGCAGTTCAGGGAGTTGCACAAAAACAGCCCCTCGGTCTTTTCGGGATTTAATATGTACCGCAACGTAGCCTTGACATTATCATGTATCGCTATGGATTTTACTATCGGCATATTCACATATCCTTTCTTTTTTCCGTTTGCTTTCTGTGCCGCAGTTAGCGGCGTATCATAGGTTCAAGCTATCGCCTAAACCTATGGGGCAAGGCAATTTTGAGAAGCAAAACTGCCGTAAATTTTTGAGGGGCAAGCCCAAAAATCCGGAAAGTGTACGTACACTTTCTCTGCTTGCGTAAGAGTGTTTTTTTAGCCGGTGTACGGATACCGGCTATTTCAAAATCTGACCGACCTCGGTCTTTTTTTGTATATCTGAACGACCGATTTTTTCCCTCTCACTATAAGGGAAAATTTAACATCGTTTTTTAAGGGTAAATCACTCTCATTTTTGATATTTTCAGAAAGTTCGTACAATATGCCGGGTCAGGGACTTTGCAAAGCTGTTCCTTTGTGCATTTTTTCTCCTATCCCGTAGTCCTTGCAAATCAGAAATCGACTGCCCGATAAAAGGTCTCTCATTATAATGAAGATTTAAAACGCATTTTTGCGGTAGGTTCACACAATTTTCATATTAATTCAGCGTTATCGACAATGCAAGGGTCAGCCACTTGTTCATAAGTGACATCAGATTTAACATCATTTGGGCAGCGGCAGATGTGTCTGACGCAAGCGGAGATGTGTTTGCTGACTAACGATATTTTGAATTGCTGACCGGAGATCATAAAAACAACTGCCCTCATATATAAGGATTAAAACCCTTAAATATTGGGGGCGATTTTCGACCTTTCGGAACAAAATCTGCGAATTGCACAATAGAATTTTCATAAGTTGTGCATCAGGTACATAAATCTCGTGCGGCGTGGGTCGGCATTTCCCTTTCGGATATAAGCATACCACAAACAGTGGGGCTGTGCCGTATATGCCATAAACAAAACATATTTCTTTTTTCGGGGGGCGCGTTCTATATATGGAATGCGGTCAAGCTGATTTCCGTAGGCTCGATATAAATATAATCCGCGGCGGCATCGTGCTGTCGGCGGGTTATGCTATTTTCGTTGATTGTTGATACCGCTCTATTTATATTATACTTCCAAACCGAGCCGAACTCTATGAGCGCAATTTGACGGCTATTTGACGAAAAATGCGAAAAAACATACTTTATTAAATCGAAGCCGCCCCTCTACTTATAATATACCTCATGCGAGGGCTGTTTCCCATGACCTTTTTTTGACCGATTTTTTACCAAATCGGGTGATCTTAACGTTTATGTTGTTGCATTTGCTGTAAAAACAAGGTATAATATTGGTAATATCGCCGAAATTGATTTGCGCGTGACATTTTAGGGGTGTCCGGATTGTGTTGTATATGAAAGGTCCTTTCAACGGAAAAGAGGTGAGACCGAAGTGGACGCGAAAAACGTAGAGCGTTATATTGATATGTACCGCGGAAATGTACTTTCGACAGCGCTGTGCTATGTGAAGAATCAAAGTGATGCGGATGATATAATGCAGGACGTTTTCTTCGGGCTTTATACATATAGCGGAAGCTTTCGTGATGATGAGCATGTCAAGGCGTGGCTGATAAGGTGTACTGTCAACAGATGCAAGAATCTGCTCCGGTCTCATTGGAGAAAAAATTCCGCACCGCTTGAAGCCGCAAGCGAGACTGTGCATTATGACAGCTACGGCGACAGAGTTTTCGATCTCATACACAAGATTGGAAAGAACAATCGTATCGTCATGTATATGCACTATTATGAAGGCTACAGCGTCGAAGAAACAGCTGAAATACTTGGTATAAGCAGAAATGCGGTCTCTTCGCGGCTTAAACGCGGACGGACGCAGCTGAAGAAATATCTTGACAAAGAAAGGAATGATATGGACAATGGATAATAAAAAGCTGTTTGAAGCGGCGATGTCCGCGAAAATGTCAGATTACCCCTTTTCCGACACCGAAACGATAATGAACAATATCAGGGAAAGGGCGAAGAATATGAAGAAAAACGATAATGTACGGCAAGTCAAGTTCACGGAGATCACTCCGGAATATGCCGAACCGAAAAAGTCACACAAAGCGCTAAACGTGTTCGCAGGCGTTGCGGGAACAGCCGCAGTCCTCACCGGTGCGGTGTTCGGGCTTAACTGGCTGAACGAGCACGGCGGGCTGAAAGGTCCTGATGTACAGGGACCGGGCGCGGGGTATCACGAGGATGTCGAACCGGTGCAGAGCACGGGGGAGACGACGGCTGTGACGACTAATGCGGATATTGCGACCGAGGAGATCACGGAACCGAAGGATATTTTGCAGTCTGGGTTCGATGTGCTGGAATTCAGCGATATGACCGCGACAATACACAAAATCGATTATGACGGACAGTTCCTCAGAATGCTTGTTGAAGCGGAATACGACGAGCCGCTTTCAAATAATCAATTATATTTGGATGTCAAGGACAGTGCTAAATATGATATAGGCGAATACTGCCTCACCGATCACCAATTCATTTTAGCTGCTGATTATCAGGATGTTGCAGAAAAAATCTGGGACGAACATATCGGTGTTACGCCCTGGGATGATTCTGCGGATATTATCAGAGTCGGCAACAAACTTATGTACGATTTAGGCATATATATCAGGCTTGACCCGGGACAGACAGCAGAAGTCCGATTCCTGTATTTTCCAGATTCCGAGAGCGCAGACAGCGAATATGCCGGAAACTATACTCTAACCGGTATTGATACATCTGACGCGTTCTACACAGCTTCGGACGGCTCAACAGATACAACAGTCACCGTCAGCAAATGGGGAGCGCTCATAGAAAGTCCGAATAACTATGGAGAGGACGCTGTATTTTCGTGCGCGATAAAATACAAGGACGGCACGGAGCAGATACTTGCTGACCGAGATGTTAAACGGGTAGTTTATGCTTCCGATGAAATCCCGTTTTATGAATTTCCGTCATATTATACCGAGCTTGAACGTGGACGGGATTATCTGATGGAATCCGCATTCAGAGGTAAGAAGATAGATGTTGAGAACATAGCTTCGGTAGTGGTAAACGGCGAGGAGATTGGCGTTGCCTCGAACGTAGAGCGCGAATCTTTTATCTCAATTGAGTTCAGAGATATGAAAGCCGAATTCGAGTTCACATACTATGTAGACGGCGAGTTGCAGGAGGATATGACCGAAACGCGTGATATGTCCGATAAACAGCACCTTAGATGGGATGTTAAAGGTACAGGCATTCACAAATATGAGATCTTTGTCAGAAATACCGATACAGACGCAAGCGGAAAGCTGCTTGATATGGACATAGACTTCTCAAAGGATCCCCCCGAAAGGACAATCAACGATGACTCGCTTGCCACTGATTTGTACCGTGAGATTGTCGAACAAGAAATACAACAGGGCGACCTCTCACAGATCGCAGGCATATACGGACCCGGTGAGGAACCGTATGATGTAGTCGAGAACGAGGAAACTACAGAAAACACGACTGTTGCAGATCTCCCCGAATTTCCCATAGCAATAAGCAACGGAAACGGCTTCTACGGCGAATTTATCGACCAGCCGATCACGGGCGATGAGGCTTGGGAGCTCGTGAAAGAGCGCGGCGGTATAGATTTCGACTATAACCTGCCGTATGACAAGAGTCTGTTTACTTTCACCGGAGCGGCATTTGTCATAGATTATGCAGACTGTGATGTTAAGGCGATCGTCGGCGGTACAGTGGAATATGCCGGCTGGTATATAGGTTGGGGTCAAACAGTTCTTTTGCGTGACGAAAACGGACATTACTGGCTTTACGGTCATCTCGGAGAGATAAGTGTCGCGGAAGGCGATAAAGTCGAAAGCGGCGAAAGAATAGGACATACCGGCACATCCGGATTAACAGATCATCAACTGTTCGCAATGCGCGTCGGATAAAAACGCAAGCCCCATATCGCTGAATCAAGCGGTATGGGGCTACTTTACGGTCATTTTCAGAATATATCAAATCTGTTCGTCATTAACACCGCTATTTCCGTGTATAATACCAATTCCGAGCTGATCTGATACCGACGATCCCGCGCCCGAAACGGTATATACCAATTTGCGCAATAAATAATACCGCGCTGATACCAAATCCGCTGAAAATCGGCAGCGCCCCATATTTTTATCGCCTCTGACCACCGAGTATAGCCAAACAAATAAATTTACGGCGGTCAGAGGCGATAGGCAGGTAGCACC
>JAFZOA010000081.1 GCA_017550775.1 Ruminiclostridium sp.
AATGGAGTGCATACCGATCTCGGTCGCCTCACGGGGCTTTCTGACGCTGTGGCGGTCGTAAACGTAATGATACTTTCCGCCAAGCTCGTTGTTGAGCGCTTCGGCTATCATGATAGCCGTCCCGGAGGGAGCATCCTTCTTGAGATTGTGGTGCTTCTCGACGATCTCTATGTCGAACTGTCCGCCCAGCACGCTTGCGGCGCGCTTTCCGAGCTCCACGAGCAGGTTGATGCCCAGGGACATATTGAACGTGAAGAACACGGGGATCTGCTCGCCGGTCTTCTTTATCCGCGCGACCTGTTCGTCGGTGTAGCCTGTCGTAGCGACGACTACAGGTACTCCGTTCATTGTGCAGTAGGAGAGCAGGTCGTCGAGTGCGCTCGGGTGGGAGAAGTCGATTATCACGTCCGGCTTTTCCGGAAGCTCGAAGGGCAACTTCACCACCGGGAACGAGCCGGTCTGTTCGGTATTGATGTCGATGCCCGCGATAACGGTGCAGTCGTCGCGTTCGGCGATAAGTCCGGATATGACGCGCCCCATTTTTCCGTTCGCGCCTGTGATCGCGATCTTAGTCATATTTTCACTTCCAATTCTTTATTGTCTCAGATCAGACCCGCTTTTTTCATAGCCGCGGTAAGCTTTTCTATCCTTGCTTCGTCCATTCTTACAAGCGGGAGCCTGCATTCTCCGACGTTCTTGCCGAGAAGGTTCATAGCTTCCTTTACCGGTATCGGGTTCACGTCGATGAACAGAGCGTTCTCTACGTCGAGATATTTAAGCTGGAGATCAAGCGCTTCCTTGTGCTTGCCGGAGAGGTAGAGCTCTACCATGTCGTGCTTCTGCTTCGGGATAATATTCGAGGACACCGAGATAACGCCCTTTGCGCCGAGCGCGAGGAAGGGAAGGAGCTGATCGTCGTTACCGGAGTAGATGTCGAAGTCGGTATGCGCCGCGATCTCCGCCGCGAGGGAAAGGTTCCCGCTTGCTTCCTTTACAGCCGAGATCTTCTCGTTTTTCGACAGCTCGATGTATGTGTCAATCGCGATAGCGGTGCCGGTCCTCGACGGAACGTTGTACAGTATCGTCGGTATGTTCACGGAGTCGGCGATCTTGTTGAAGTGAGCCACGAGACCGCGCTGTGAGGTCTTGTTGTAGTACGGGGTGACCTGCAGTGTAGCGTCCGCGCCTACCTTCTCGGCTTCTTTGGTGAGCTCGATCGCATAGCCGGTATCGTTGCTTCCGGTACCCGCGATGACGGGAACACGCTTTGCGACCTTCTCGACGCAGTAGCGTATCATCTCGACGTGCTCCTCATCGGTCATGGTGGAAGCCTCGCCTGTGGTGCCGACTACCACGATAGCGTCGGTCTTGTTGGCGATCTGCTCCTCGATGAGTTCACCGAATTTCTCATAATTTATACTTCCGTCGGGGAACATAGGTGTTACGATCGCAACACCGGTTCCCGTGAAAATTGTTTTTCTCATGATCGTTTCTCCTTTATTGGATTATTATACTGCGCGGGTGTATCAGTCAAAGTAACCCTTCGCGGCATACAGCTCGGCCATGAGCACGGCACCGCCCGCTGCACCTCTGAGCGTGTTGTGTGAGAGGCACACGAACTTGTAATCGTACTGTGTATCGGGTCTCAGACGTCCGATAGATACAGCCATGCCGTTCTCTAAGTTACGGTGAATAGCAGCCTGCGGGTAGTTATCCTCCGTGAAGTAGTTGAGGAACTGCTTCGGAGCGGAGGGGAGATCAAGCTCCTGCGGAACGCCCTTGAAGTTCTTCCAGATATCGAGTATCTCGTCAATGGAGGGCTTGTTCTCGAAGCTTACGAACGCCGCAGCGAAATGACCGTTGGAGACCGGAACTCTGAGGCACTGTGTCGTGATGGAGGGGCTTGTCGCCTTTACGATCTCGTTGCCCTCTATCTTGCCCCATACCTTCAGAGGCTCCTGCTCGGACTTTTCTTCCTCACCGCCTATGTAGGGGATAAGGTTATCCACCATTTCCGGCCATGTCTCGAATGTCTTACCAGCGCCGGAGATAGCCTGATATGTGCAGGCGAGAACCTTTGTGATACCGAACTTGCGCAGGGGTGAGAGGGCGGGAACATAGCTCTGTATCGAGCAGTTGGACTTGACGGAGATGAAGCCGCGCTTTGTGCCGAGACGGGCTTTCTGAGCCGAAACGATCTCGATGTGCTCGGGGTTGATCTCCGGAATGATCATGGGGACATCGGGAGTGAAGCGGTGAGCGGAGTTGTTGGACATAACGGGGATCTCGTGCTTTGCGTAAGCTTCCTCGAGAGCCTTTATCTCGTCCTTCTTCATGTTGACTGCGCAGAAAACGAAATCAACGAGCTCTGCGATCTTGTCTATGTCCTTGGTCGCGTCCATTATCACCATATCCTGCATAGCTGCGGGCATAGGCTTCTCAATGAGCCAGCGGGAGCCGACCGCTTCCTTGTATGTCTTGCCCGCCGAACGCTCGGAAGCGGCAAGGACCTTTACCTTGAACCACGGGTGATTTTCGAGGAGAACAGCGAAGCGCTGACCTACCATACCCGTTGCACCGATGATACCTACTCTGTACTCTTTCATAATTGTCAGTTCCTTTCTTTTGCTGAAAAAATGGTTGTTTAAACAAAAAACCGACTTTTCAGCCGGTTCATAACATGGGATACGACAAAACGCAAAAAAGCATATTTGCCGATAGCTCTCCATTATGCCCGACGGCTTAATGACAATCGTACACTTATTAAATGCACGACCGGATATGCATATTCCAACCTATACATTCCTCGGCGGCTTTCCCTTTCACATCAACAATATGTTGAAATATTGACGTTAATGCTACTCTTTAAACCCGCGCCTCTATCTTTCATATATTGTATCACAGTATCGGCCTTTTGTCAAGGGGGAGTACGTACATTTTCAGCTATTTGTGAAAAAAATAACCGCCGTGAAATAAGCACGGCGGTCAAGTCTGTAAATACGACTTAATTTGCTTCAAGCATTTTCTTTGCTTTGGTGAGATAAACAAGATAGACAATGTAGCCTACAAGGCTTAAAACAGAGGCTACAATAGCAAGAACATCTACAAAGCTTGCAACGATCGAGAGCACGATCTGAACAACCTCGATAACAATGATGACAGTGCTGAGTTTGGGTAGTTCGGTGTTGCCGAGATTTATTGCGAGCTGTTTAATGCCGTAAATGCTGTATAAGAACATAAGGATAGAACACATATTTGTCAGAGTGCTCAATGCAGCACCTATGCCGTGAACACCGGACAGAAATCCGTTCAGAATGGATGCCACAAGAAGACCGATAGCGCTGAGAAAAGCAAGTTTAAAGTATCTGGGTTCATCCTCGGAAGCCTTTTTGAGACCCAATATCGTGAGTATAACGGATATAACAGCGAGCACGAGTATACCGATACCAAATATCAATGCACCTAAACCGGCACCTAAAACGCCCGCGGCGGCTACTTCCGATCCTTCCAGAGCGCTGTCGGCACCTGCGACCGCAGCTGCGCTGAGTACAGCGACAATGAGCGCGAGTATGGCACTGATGATCTGAAGGACTTCGGCTGAGATAAGTTTCTTTACGCCTTCATAAGCTTTTGGATAAGTCATGATGATTTCCTCCTGTTGTTGCCGCAATGATATATTACGGTGAATATTTTTACTTTGAAATTATAACATAATAAAGTATAATTGTCAATAAATAATAGCAAAAAGATAATCGATGAGTGGTTTAGTTTACAGTTTACAGGTTACAGTTTACAGTTATGATTGCGGCTCCGCCGCCTTTTTAGTTTACAGTTTACAAGTTACAGTTTACAGTTATGGTGCTCCGTTCGTTGCTTTGGCTTCACCGCTTATCAGAATTGTGACAAAACTGAAAGCTTATGAACAACTACAATAATTGATATTTCGGTGCACATACTTTCGTGCTTCGTCACGATTCAGATAATGTCCGCGCAGCGGACACCACAACTGTAAACTGTAACCTGTAAACTGTTAACTATGAAAGACATTGCTGTACGGAATAAAACATATCATACAAGAAAAAGACCGTCGGATGAACGATGCCCGACGGTCAATTGCTGTTTATTTACTTGCAAGCATATCTCTTGATCTGGTAAGAAAAATGAGGAAAATTATATAACCGACAAACGATAAAACAGAAGCTATCATTTCAAGAATACCTGGTATATAATCAGAAACGGCATTCACTACGATCTGGAAGATCTCAGCCGCTAAAGTAATGTTTCCCAATGAGATTATCTCAGTTGCATCAAGTTTCTTCGCGAGTGATCTTATACCAAATATAGTCAGGGTATAAACGGTTATAGATACAGCTTTTTCTGTTGTCTGAAGAATGAGTCCGAGAACGCCTAAAGAGCCGAACAGACCGCTTAAAACTCCCATGATAATATATAAAATAGAGAATACAAATGCCGTTTTGAAGTATCTGGGTTCATCATCGGAAGCTCTTTTGAGCCCTATAAACATAAATACCTCGGAACATATCCCGACTATAAGGATGATTCCCCCGACCAGAAAAAAGCCTATACCTGCACCCATTACTCCGACCGCAGCAATATCCGAGCCTTCATGCATTGCGTCTATTCCCGAAAGAGCCGCTG
Organism: Ruminiclostridium sp.; assembly: GCA_017550775.1. The sequence goes on from JAFZOA010000081.1 coordinate 4,660, forward strand.
TACTCAGGATATTAAGTATTACTGCAAGTCCCGCTGCTATCAGATCAAGAGCTTCAGCTCTCACGAGGGTATTAACGCCTTTATAAGCTTTAGGATAGGTCATTTTATGTCCTCCTGGTAATTATCTATTATACAATGCGGAATCTGAATCCGGATTATTTCTCAATTTTCTAAAATCCCTTTTATCCTGTCCGCAAGTGCTTCCGCGGCTTTGTCATGAGTAGCGGGAGAGGGGTGCCAGTCTGCTGCGAACCCGAGCTTTCCGTCGTGCGGAGTTAGGCGCATCGTGTAGATCTGTTCGTACCCCGTGTTCTTAGTGAACAGCTCTGCGGCCTTCTCGACATACGGGTATATCTCGTCCAGCATTATCCCCATTATGCACAGTATCTTCGCCGTCGGATTGCACTTATGTACAGTTTCAAGGAATTTTGCATATTCCTCGGTATAGTGTATGTATCTGTCCTCATGTCCTGTACACCAACTGTTGTCGTTTGTGCCGAGATTTACCACTATCATGTCGGGAGTATACTCTGAGAAATCCCAGCTCACTTCCTGCGGAGCGAACCCGTCGCGGTCGTCGTACTTCTGATAGGAAAAGCCTGTCTTGGTGTAGTAGGGCGGCAGAAGTTGATTGTCAAGTGCGGGCTTTTCGGGCGA
>JAFZOA010000082.1 GCA_017550775.1 Ruminiclostridium sp.
GAAAAGAAAGTGTGATGACAAAAGAAATGAAAAACGACAGTTTATTTGCGGAGATGAAACCCGCGAAAGCGCTCGCGAAAATGGCTCTGCCGACGGTCGCGAGCCAGATCGTTGTGCTTATCTATAATCTCGCGGACACATGGTTCATAGGGCGCACCAACGACCCGAACATGATCGGAGCCTCTTCGCTCGCGCTTACGGTATATCTTGCGGCAGTAGCGCTCTCGAACGTTTTCGGCGTCGGCGGCGGCGCGCTTATGGTAAGGCTTCTTGGCGAGAACAAGCCCGATGATGCACGGAAGGTCGCGTCATACACAATGACATCGTGTACAGTCGCCGCGCTTGCGTTCTCGCTTCTTGTCCTGATATTCGCCGACCCGATACTGACGTTTCTCGGCGCGGACGAATTCACGATAGATTACGGCAGACAGTACCTTATGACCACAACGGTCATCGGCGGGATACCGACCATTCTCTCGATGTGTATGCCCCAGCTTCTCCGCAACTCGGGCTTTTCCGGAGCCGCGGGATTCGGTGTGATGCTCGGAAGCATATTGAACGTGCTGCTCGACCCGCTCTTTATGTTTGTCGTGCTTCCGAAAGGAAGCGAAGTCCTCGGCGCGGGTATTGCGACTGCGTTATCGAACTTCATCTCGCTCGCGTACTTCATCGTGATGTTCATAAGGGTAAAGGACAAGAGCGTGCTCTCGCTGCCGACAAAATTCGTAAAAATAGAAAAGAAGTATCTGAAGTCATTCTATACCGTGGGTATTCCCGCGGCGATAGCGATATTCCTGTTCGACCTCGTTACGATAGTCCTCAACAAGCTTACCGTTGACTACGGAAATGTCCATCTCGCGGCAATGGGAATAGTGCTCAAGCTCGAACGCCTTTCGACCAACATAGGTCTCGGCGTGTGTCTCGGTATGGTGCCTCTCGTAAGCTACAACTACGGCTCCGGCGACTTTAAACGAATGAACAGGTTCTCGACGCTTGCAAGAACAGTGATAATCGTGTTTGCGTCTGTCTGTGCAGTCCTTTTTTTCATCTTTGCCGAAAACATCGTCGGCGCGTTTATCGATGAGGAAGAAACGATACGTCTCGGCGCAGCCTTCCTTCGCGGAAGATGCTTTTCAATGCCGTTCATGATGGTCGGATATCACGCCGTGAACTATATGAACGCTGTCGATAAAGGAAAAGTATCTTTCCTGCTCGCGATGATACGCCACATCGTGCTCATAATACCGGCGATGCTCATAATGAACGCGGTATGGCAGCTCGACGGACTTGTGTGGTCTCAGGTCGCTGCGGACGCAGCAAACGCGGTCGTCGCGTATCTTATCTTCCGTAAAGTGAACGGCGCGATCTGTGCGCGGGACAAATAATGACAACACAAAAACGGACCTTCTGTGCGACATTCTGTCGTTCCGGAAGAAGTCCGTTTTTTTATGCGATATTTTGCAGGCTCATTTATTCCCGAGATATCTCAGAGCAAGCATCGTAATGTCATCGAACTGCGGAGCGCCTCCGACAAATGCGTCTATACTGCTCTTCACCGAGCCCAGAAGGTCGCAGAGAGATGCGTTCCCTGCGGAATCGAGAGCTTCGGTCATTCTTTCTTCGCCGAACATTTTCTGATCGGCGTCTGACGGAATTCGCTCCAGTTGAACAGGGTACACAGCGTATATCGGTGATCGTCTTTGCCTGAGACAAGAATATATCCAGCATAATACGGCGTACCGTCATCGCCGTGAATGATATCGAACGCGATATCGCCCTGTTTTCCGCGGCGAATGGTATCGGCGGCCTTTGTGTGCAGTATGTCTATCC
>JAFZOA010000083.1 GCA_017550775.1 Ruminiclostridium sp.
CGCTCCGCGACAGAGAGCGTGTCGGAAATGCTCGCGACTGAGGTGCTCTGTGAGCAGCCCGAGAGCGCGGGTACAGCCGATAAGATCATTGTTCCGGCTATTATAGCCGATATTACTCTGTTTTTCATAGTATATATCTCCTTAAGTCATGGTCAGCGATAGTATTATATCACATTACAAAGAAAAAGAAAAGGGGGCATGAGAAAATATTGCATTTGCGCCCTGCGGAACAGAGCTGCACTCGCACAGTAGTAACGACGGAATGCGTGCAGGCTCAGCCTGCCGAGGGGACGGGGGGCGAGCAGCCCCCGGCGGGGTTTGGGGCAGAGCCCCATCGCGCGCCGGCGCTTTGCCGCTGTCCCAACAATCCGGAGGTATAATCCGACGGATAACGGCAATACTAAACCGGGGTGAACGAAAATGCTGATAATCATGATACGGACGGTGATACTTTACACCGTCATTATCCTTATGATGCGGCTCATGGGCAAGAAGCAGCTTGGCGAGCTGCAGCCGAGCGAGCTTGTCACGACGATACTGATCTCGAACATTGCGACGCTCTCCATTGAGGATCCGACTATACCTATGCTCATCGGTATCGTGCCTATACTGATGATCGTGTGCATTGACGTGCTGATGTCGGCGGTAATGCTCAAAAGCCCGAAGTTCCGCTGCATGGTCACCGGCTCGCCGAAAATCATCATATCCGACGGCGTTATCGACCGCGTGGAGCTTTCCCGGCTGCGCTACACTATCGACGACGTGCTGGAAGCAATGCGGGAACAGAGCATTTTCGACATTACCGAGGTGCGCTATGCGATAGTCGAGACTACCGGGAAGATAAACTTCTTCAGGAAATCCGACGGAGCCACAGACCCGCCGTGCGTCGTCATAAAAGACGGCATGGTGGAGCAGAGCGGCATAACTATGTCCGGAATGACCGCCGCGGAGCTGAAAGCTCTGCTCGACGAGAACAGCGTAAAGCCGGAGGACGTGTTCCTGCTCACGGTTTCGAGGGACGGGAGATACGATCTGATACGAAAGGACGCGGGAAAATGAAGCGAACCGCAATATGCGCAGCTCTGCTCGCCGCAATGGCGGTCATGGGTACGGCGCTGCACAACCACACCGACCGCACGGTGGAGAACATCTCGTCCCGGGTCGCACAGCTCCGGGAGATGACCTCGCGGGAGGAAATGATCTTCGCCGCGCACGGTATCTCCGACGACTGGGAGCGCTTCTGCGCCGAGAACATCTTCCTCACCAACAACGAAGGCGCGGCGGAGATCTCGGAAGCCCTCGTGCATATCACCGCCGAGCTTGAAGCGGGGGACGACGATGTGCGGGAGGAATGTATCGGCACGGAAATGCTGCTTGAAATGTACGCGCGGAGCTGTTCGCCCCTGCCGGAGAACATCTTCTGACCGGAAACAACACCTGCCCGAAAGAGGGATAACACAACGATGCTTGAAAAGGAACTCGAAAAGAACACGATAGCTCTGCGGACGCTTACCCGCAACAGCAGCGACCTGATACTGAAATACGCGAGGGTGTGCGGCATTGATATCTGCGTGGTCATCTGCGACGGACAGACCGACGCCAACAAGCTCGCAAACCTCGTTTACCGCCCGCTCTCCGGTCTGGACGAGAGCGGCGTGACACCGGAGCGCCTTGCCGCGATGATAAGCGGAGAGCTTCTGATAGCGGGGGACGAGAAGCCTGTACACACAGCAGAGGAAGTCGTTTCCGCCGCTATGAACGGGAACTGCGTGATCCTCATAGACGGCGTTGACACCGGGTGGTCGGTGGGCGTTCAGGGCTTTGAGACCCGCTCCGTCACCCAGCCGGAGAACCACCGGAACATCCGCGGCGCAAGAGAGGGGTTCGTAGAGGCGCTGCACACCAACATGAGCCTTGTGCGGCGGCGGGTGAAATCGCCCGACCTTGTGTTCACCAACATGACCGTCGGTAAGACCTCACGCACCGAGATAAGCGTGTGCAGACTGGAAAGCGCCGCCGACAAGCGCCTCGCCGACGCGGTGACAAGCAGACTCAGAGACCTGCCCCTGTCGCTGATACTTGAAAGCGGGTATATCCAGCCGTTTCTGGAGAACCGCCACCCGATGTTCACCGAGGTCGGCGCGACAGAACGCCCGGACGTGTTCGTGTCGAAGCTGTACGAGGGAAGGATAGGCGTGCTTATCGACGGGTCGCCCTTCGCGCTTTACGTCCCGAAGCTGTTCACCGAGAACTTCATGATGCTCGACGACTATGTGGAGCACCCCATGTTCGCGTTCTTCATACGGATAGTCCGCTGGCTCGCATTCTTCGTGGCGATACTGCTTCCCGGGTTTTACGCGGCGCTCGCCAACTTCCACCCCGAGCTTATCCCCGACGCTCTGCTGCGCGACCTTGCCGCCGCCGAGTCCCTCACGCCGTACTCGGTGCTTACCGAATGTGTTATCCTCGACATTTTCTACGAGATCATGCGCGAAGCGGGACTGCGGCTCCCGTCGAACGTCGGACACGCGGTGAGCATCGTCGGCGGTATCGTCATCGGCGACATCGTGGTATCGGCGGGACTGGTGGGAGCGCCGATGCTGCTCGCGGTGGCTATCGCCTCGATATCCGGCTACATCGTGTCGGACATTGCCAACCAGGTAGCGTTCATGCGGTTCGCGTTCATTCTTGCCGGGGGGCTTTTCGGGCTGTTCGGGCTGACGGTGACGGCGTTCGTGCTGTGCGTGAGCGTATGCTCGATGAGCGCTTACGGCGTGCCGTTCACGTCCCCGCTGGCACCGTTCTCGCTGCGGTCGATGCGCGATACCTTTATAAGAAGGAGCTGGCATAAATTCAGCCGCTCCGAACCGGACATCTTCGACACGAACGGAGCGGAAAGCGATGATAAACGATAAGATCGGCGCGGGCGGATTTGCGGCTATGCTCGCGCTTTCACGGATATTCACCGAAGCCACCGCACTCCCCGGCGAGACTGTTCAGTACGGTATGCAGCGCTTTACGGTCATACTGCTGTCCTTTCTGCTGACGGCGGCGCTGTATGTCCCGCTCGCGGCGGTCTGCGGGCGGGACGCGGAGCGCTCACCGCTCGAAACGATCGCCGGCGGGAGCAGGCTTCTCGCAGGGTTCACGGGAACGATACTCTCGCTCTGCCTGCTGACATCGGCGGCGGAGACCGGGCTGCGGTCGCACTACTACGCTTCGAGCACGGTGTTCGACTCCGCGCCGTCGCTGTACTTCTATATCCTTACCGGGGCGGCGGTGCTGTTCGCCGTCCGCAGGGGAATGGAGGCTTCCTCGCGCACTGCGGTGATAACGGCGGCGATACTCGCGGCGCTTCTCATACTCATCGCGGCGGCGCTCTCGCAGGACATACACACAGACCGCCTTTATCCGGCGCTTGCCGATAACACGGAGACACTGTGGAGCGAGACAGTCCGCGAGTTCTCGCTGAACTGCGAATACCTGATATTCGCGGTGCTGTGCGGAAAGGTGAGCGGGAAGCGCCTGTACACGTTGCCGGCGTATCTCGGAGCGTCCTGCACGGTGCTGCTGATGATGACGTTCATGTACAACACGGTGTTCGGGCGGCTCACATCGCGGCTGGAATTCCCGTTCTACACGCTTTCGAGCATATCGGACATAACTCTGCTGCACCGCATCAACGGCATAGACGTTACGGTGTGGGTAATGGCGGGAATGCTGAAGCTGGCGTCCCTTGCGTTCGCCTTCGGGAGAGTGGTAACGGCCTGCTTTACCGGCGGGAAGGATAACGGCAAAGCCGCCGGTATCGCGGCGCTTATATTCCCGGCGGCGGCTCTCGGGCTTTCGGAGCTGTTCACGGCGTACCCGGAGCTTTACGAGCCGGTGAAGCGGGTACGGATATCGGGAGTGTCGCTGCTGTTCGTCGGGCTTTTCATACCTGCGGCAGCGTTCATTCTCGGTATGAAAAGCCGGAAAAGGGGGTGTGCGGCATGAAAAGGCTGATAGCGCTGACTGCGGCGGTACTGCTGCTGGCGGGGTGTGTGCCGCACGCCGAGCTCGACCGGATAGGTATTGCGGAGGCGGTGGGGGTGGACTGTAACGACGGTGTATATACGGTCACGGTGCAGTTCTTCAACACCGACTCCTCCGGCGGCGTTACCGCGATAGACAGCTCCGCCCCCAACGCGACTGTTGCGCGGGGGACGGGGAAGACGGTGGAGGAAGCGCTCCGGGAGCTGTCATATACCTCCGGGAACAGCATACTGTTCGGCTCGGCGGCGGTGATAGTGTTCGGGGAGGGGGCTCTTTCCTCGCTCGGGGATTCCCTCGCACTCGCCGCGTCGCATTACAGCGGGAACCGGCGCGCGTATATCTGTGCCGCAAGGGGAAGCGCCTCGGACATAATGGACGTGAAGTTCTCGGAAGGCAACGCGTCCGTCGAGAAGCTTGAGGAGCTGCTTGAAAACGCGCAGCAGCTCGGACTCTGCCGTCCGGTCAGAATGTACGAGGCAATGGAAAAGCTCTGCGGACCCACCGGGAGCGTGGCTTTGCCGCTGCTGACGGTAACTGACTCCGGCACCGACACCACCGAGGACGGAAAAGGTGTAAAGATAGCGGGGGGAGCGCTCTGCACAGGCGGGAAGTACGCGGGAGAGCTTTCCGTGCGGGAAATGTCCGGTGCGCAGATACTCGACCCGACTTCCGAACGCGCCTGTGAGCTTGTCCTGCCGTACCGGGGATATGACACGCGGGTGATGCTGTACGGTATCGGCGCTGAGATCAAGCCGTCGGTAAGCGGGGATAAGCCTGAACTCGACGTGTCGGTGAGCGCGGACGGCAAGATCGTGAGTACCGCCATACCGTCGCCGTACGAGGCGAGGGAAGAGCTGGAGCGGCTGTGCGAGCGGGAGCTTTCGGAACGGGCGGAAGCTCTTATCACAAAAACGATGACCGGTCACGGGGCAGACGTGACCGGTCTGGAGTATGTTATCCGCTCGGTATCGCCCGGGCTGTGGGAGACGGTAGAGCAGGACTTCCGCGCATATCTGCGGGAAGCGGAGATACGGGTGAGCGCACAGGTAAGAATGGAGCGCTTCGGGATACTCGGTTCTCCTACCGGCGGTTGACCCCGAGCACGGCTCCGGTACAGGACGCGGCAAGCGCGGTGAGGAGCTTTATTACGGCTAAGCCGCCGGTCGCGTTCCCGGAGATCATGGACACCGAGAGCACCACGGCAGACATCACCGCCGCGCAAATCGCACCCGCGCGAAGCCCGCCGTGCCGCTTTATGCTCCCGCAGACGAACCCGCTCAGCATACAGCCAGCCGCGAACGCGAACAGCGACATACCTCCGGCGGTCTGCGGCGGCATACCGAGCGCGTACATAGCCGCCGAAAACAGCGCGAGAAGCGCTCCCGCCGCCGCGAACCCGCACACGGCGGAGAATATGTATGTCCCGATCTTCTTTACGGTCTCATTGTTCTTTCTGTTCCCGGACAAAGTTATCACCCTGTAAAATATATGCAGGGTGACGGGGAATTATACAATTATATTACCATCCACTATATGTAGTAACGTTTACCGTGTTGATCGGAAAATGTTCATACAAATCATTTATAGAAGGCTGCAGCACATCCGCCAGATCTGTTTGATAACGGAAACCAATTCTTTCTAAATTCTTCATTTCATATAACGGTGTCAGGTCTAACCCCTCACCACCGGGATAAACATCGAAATCCAGATACTTCAATGATTTTATGCTGCTTAACGGAGACAGATCCAAGGTATTATAGCAACTTAAGCTCAACAACAATAAATTATCCAGACCGCTTAACGGTGAAATATCGGATATCATTTTTTCATCGTACAGATACAGATTACCCAGATTGGTATATCCGCTCAGAAAAGACAGATCACTCACATTATTACCGCTGAGCTTCACATAAACAGGCGTTTCAATATCCTTGAACAGTGACATATCTTTAAAATAGTTATCTTCTAAGGTAACATTAGCCTTTTTATTCCATTTTTTTAACGGTTTCGTGTCGGTAATATTGGTACAGTAAATATCGAGACAACTAATATCGGGCATATAATTTATAAATGACAGGTCTGATATCGTTCCGTAATCATACCATGATATCTCACCATCAATGTGACCGAACGTATACTGACCTTCATGCTCTGCCTTTTCCTCGTCCCCATACGCACGACGCGGGATCAGTGCAATCTTGTCTGAACCTTTGCCGTTTACACTTACCTTTACGTTCTGTGTCCCATATATTGACAGTGATCCCACATGACCGAGCATTTCCGGTATAAGCTCGCCCTCTCCGTTTATGTACGCAATCAGCATATCTTCCACCTCTGCGGGATCGGGGTCATCAAGATATACAATGCTATCCTCCGGCGCTGCGGTCTCCGTCGTCGTTTCCGTCCCGCCCGTCGTCTCCTGTTCTGCCGCAGTCTCCGGTCCCTCTGTCATAGTCGTCCCGGAGGTCTCCTCCCCCGCGGTAAGCTCGTCAAGCTTCGACTTTATCCGCGCGTCCCCGGTCTTGTCATATCCCGTCCGGAGCGCAGAGACCGCCGCTTCGGTATTTCCGAGCGCGAGGTATGCTTCCGCCTTTCCGAGATACGCGTCAACATTGTTCAGGTCGATATTCAGCACCTTGTCGAACTCGATTATCGCCTGCTCATAGTTTAATTCCGCCAGATAGCGCTCGGCGATCGACAATGTGTCCGAAATGCCGGCAACGGTGCTGCTCTGCGAACAACCGGAAACAGCTACCGACGACAGAAGCATCGCCCCTGCAGTTATTAAAGATAATATCCTTGTATTCATTGTAATTCTCCCTGATAAGTTGTTTGTCGGCCGACCGCAGAGCGTTTCATTCTGTGATCGCCCGGCGTTCTTATTATACCACGGAACAGATGTTTTTTCAAGAGCCAGGATATTATCCGCACAGTCCGCCGCCGGCATCGGGTGGATCTGTGTTTTTTGCCGCAAAACCGCTGAACTGCGGCGGAGAAAAAACTTGACATTTAACGGTATTCGTTGTATAATGATTTATATATTGCTAAATGCTATACAAGCATATCGGGAGGGAAGTCGGCATGAGGTTTTACAAGTGGAACAAACACTATCTTGGCTGGGGCATAACCGCCTTTGTCGTTATTATCGCTTCCTCGCTTGTGCTTACCATGCTGCTTAACCTCTCAAACATAGCGAACGGTATCGGGAGCTTCTTCTCGGCAATAACCCCGATAATATACGGATTCATCATCGCGTACCTGCTTGCCCCCATAGTCGAGAAGTTCGAGAAAGGCCTTTTCAGCCGTATATTCAAGAAGTCCGGCGAGCACTATGAAGACAAAAGCGAGATAAGCGGCGGCGTAAAATATCATCATCTTAAGATATATGTCAAGAACAAGCCCGCCCGTATCTGCAGCATAACGCTCACCTTTATAATATTTATAGGTATCATCGCGGGCGTTCTCATTCCGATAATCCCTCAGCTCACCTCAACGATCACGATGCTCGTGGACAATATCCCGACCTACATGACCAACCTCACGACATGGATATCCGAGACGTTCGAGAACTATCCCGAGATCGGCGAGGATCTTACCAACATGATAAACGACGCGGGAACAACGCTCAAAAGCTTCCTCAACACGTCGATACTTCCGCAGATGGGCGATTACCTCGGCTTCCTTACCAACGGTATAATGAGCGTGGTCGGCACGATACTCAACCTTATATTCGGTATCGTGGTGGCGATATACTGTCTGTACAGCAAGGAGCTTTTCGCCGCACAGGCTAAAAAGACTCTTTATGCGATAATACCCACAAAGCACGCCAACAAGTTCATATACAACCTGCGCAGGCTCCACCATTCGTTCGGCAACTTCATCACCGGCACTATCATAGATTCGTTCGTGGTAGGCTGCATCACCTTCGCGGTAACAACGCTTTCCGGCGTACCGTTCTCTCTCCTCATATCGGTCATAATGGGCATTACCAATATAATCCCGTTTTTCGGACCGTTCATCGGTCTTGTACCGAGCCTCTTCCTGATCTTCATGGAAGACCCGTTCATGTGCATAATCTTCACGATAATCGCGCTTATAATTTCAAACCTCAACGGCAATATCATAAGCCCGAGAATACTCGGTGAAAGCACCGGACTCACAAGCTTCTGGGTCATCTTCGCGATCCTCGTGGGTCAGGGCATCTTCGGCTTCTGGGGTCTTATCATCGGAATACCGCTCTTTGCGGTGGGATACAGCGCGGCAAGGACCTTCGTCACCGACAAGCTCAAAAGCAAGGGGCTTCCCTCGACTTCCGACGACTACACCGATATAGAGTCCTTCAAGGAGGACGACGAAGGGAACAAGCATATCCCGGTATCGTTATCCGAGACTATCGCCGCAGATAAAGCCGAGAAGGAGCGCAAGGAGGCTGAGGAACGAGCTCTCCGCAAGGAAAAATCCCGGGAAAAGCGACAGAAGTTGCGTGACGGCATAAAGAAGATCGCTTCCGGAAGCAGCAGTGAAAGCAAGCAAACAACTCAGAACGCAAAAGTCAGCAGCAAAAAGAAGAAATGACCCGTCATAAGATGTCCGGTAAAGGCATGACAATACCG